>NZ_JCAFTG010000027.1:0-4649 GCF_059370035.1 Stenotrophomonas sp. YJH_SMC_37 | reverse complement strand
CTCGGCGATTTTCTTCGACGAGGCTTCGATGGCCGACATGGTGGTAACCACCTGGCCGACCACCTCACCGCCCTGCGAGGCGACGCCATGGGCGCCGATGGCGAGCTGGTTGGCCTGGCGGGCGTGTTCGGCGTTCTGGCGAACGGTGGAGGTCAGTTCCTCCATCGAGGCGGCGGTTTCCTCCAGGTTGGCGGCCTGCTGTTCGGTACGGCGCGACAGATCGCTGTTGCCCGAGGCGATCTCGCCGGCGGCCGAGCTGATCGCGCGGCTGGACTGCTTGATGCGGGTGACGATCTCGCTCAGCTGCGCGGCTGTGGCGTTGGCATCGTCGCGCATACGGGCGAACACACCCTGGTAGTCGCCATGCATGCGCACGGTCAGGTCACCCTGCGACAGTGCGGCGAGCAGGCCGGAGATCTGTTCGATGCTGCCGGCGTTGGCGTCCAGCAGGCCGTTGATCTGCTGGGCCAGCTGCAGGAAGAAGCCTTCCTTGTCGGTGGCGTCAATGCGGCCAGACAGGTCGCCGGCGGCGGCCTGGGCGATCACGCGGGCCACTTCCGCTTCAACCTGCGCTTCCTGGGTACGGTCGCGCCATTCCACCACGTAGCCGACAGTGTCACCGTCCTCATTGCGGATGGTCGAGACGACCTGGGCAAACTGGGCGTCGCCATACTGCATCGGGCGGCGGGCGACACCGTGCGCCTTCAGGTTGCCCAGCAGGGTCTGGTCCATTTCGCCACGGTGCTCAAGCACGGTGACCGGCTTGCCGATCAGCGAGGCCTGGGCATCGAAGTCCGGCAGGTCGCGGCGCACGTCGTCCTGGTACTGGCTCAGGGTCTGCTGCAGGGCGCGATTGGTGTAAACGATGGTGTTGCTGGTATCAGTCAGGTACACGCCGGTGGAGCTGTAATCCAGCGCGGTGCGGATGCGCAGGTTCTCGCGGGCGACCGCCTGGTCGGTCTCGATGCGTTCGCGCAGGTCGCGCTGCATGCGCTGCATGGCCTGCATCAGTTCGCCTACCTCGTCCTGGCGGCTGACGTCGATGTGGCCATCGAGCTTGCCGCCGGCCACGTCGTTGGCGACCGAGACGGCGCCGCGCACGCTGCCGACCAGTGCGCGGGCGAATAGCCAGACCAGCACCAGGCCGAGCGCGGCGCCACCCAGCAGGGCGATCACGGTCAGCACGGCCGAGGCGGAATAGGTGGACGCGGCCTGTTCGCGCGAGGCGCGGGCCAGGCGGTTGTCTTCGGCGATCAGCGCTTCCAGTGCCGAGGCGGCCTTGCGGTGCTTGGTGCGGGTTTCGCCGACGAAGGTATCGATGGCATCGTCCGGCAGGTCCAGTTCCAGCATCTCGGTGACACTGTCATAGGAGGCCAGGGCGTCCTTCCACTCCTTGGCGAAGGTGTCGAACAGCTTCTTCTGCTGCGCGTTGTCGACCAGCTTCGGGTACTCCTTGATCGACTTGTCCATGCTCGCGCGCAGCTCGACGCCCTGCTTGCGCGCATCGGACTTGACGTCGTCGCTGGCCCGGATCAGTTGCTGGTAGGCGGCATTGCGGTATTCGCCCAGCATGCCGCGCATCTCGCCGGCGAGGCGGATGCTCTCCATGCGTGAACCGGCCAGCTCGGTGGTGACGTTGTTCAGCGAATGCAGGCCGCGATAGGCGACGATGCCCTGCAACAGCATCACCAGCAGGAGGACGCCGAAAGTCAGCAGCAGCTTCGGCATCAGTTTCAGGTTGTTGATCCACGGCATGGGCGTTGCGAGCTCCTAAGGCAGACGCGCCCGGGCATCGGGCCCGGTTGCAGCAGAAACCACGCCGGCACCAGCACCGGCGTGGTCCGACGGACAGCGGATTACTTGATGTTGGCCAGCTTCAGGCCAGCGGGCGAGCTGACTTCGATTTCCGCGCGCGAGGCGTCACGCTGGATCTTGCCGATCACGCAGACGGTCTTGCCTTCCAGGGTTTCCAGCGGGAAGGAGAACTTGCTGCGGTTCTCGCCGGCGATGCGGGCCGAGAAGGTGTGGCGCGGGAAGGCGCCGCCCATGTAAAGGAAGGTCGGCTGGCCTTCGGAACCTTCTGCGTAGCGGGCCTTTTCGACCTTGCCGCAGACCATGCCGTCCTTGCCGACCGAGCGCGGTGCCAGTTCCGGCGGGATCATGTCGGCCGACTGGGCGAACGCGGAGGAAGCGGTGGTGGCCAGGACAGCGGCCGAAACGAACGCAAGCAGGGACTTCATCGAGGTATATCTCCGGGGATGGTGATGGTCGTTCCGGTTCCGCGCGCTCCTGCGCGACCGGCTTCTGTCCCCCTATCGGCACTGCCGGGGAGAACTGAAGGGTTTTGTGACCGGAACGTGAAGCAGGTCCGCTCGGTCAGGCAGCAGCGTCTTCGGCAAGGGCGTTCTGCCCCATGTCGGCGCTGTCGAGCAGGGTCTCGATGTCCAGCAGGATCAGCATGCGGTCGTCGTGGGTGCCGATGCCGGAGATGAAGCGGGTGTCGACGGCAGCACCGAATTCCGGGGTCGGACGGATCTGCTCGGCCGACAGCGGGATGACGTCCGAAACGCTGTCGACCACGATGCCGACCACGCGGTCTTCGACGTTCAGCACGATCATCACGGTGAAGGCGTCGTAGCGGGCATTGTCCAGGCGCAGCTTCAGGCGCAGGTCGATGACCGGCACGATGGTGCCGCGCAGGTTGATCACGCCCTTGATGTAGTCCGGTGCATCCGGCACCCGGGTGACGGCGTCGTAGCCGCGGATTTCCTGCACCTTGAGGATGTCCACGCCGTAGTGCTCGTCACCAAGGGTGAAGCTGAGGAATTCGCCACCGGCGCTGGCGGCGGAGTTGGTCTTGTCGTTCATCGAGGGGTCCTGGTTCTGCCGGAAGTCCCGGTGTCAGGCTCGATATCGGCCCCGCCGGGGGGGACTTTAGGTGCCGGCTCGGAGGCATCCGCGCATGGCGTGGGTCTGCCGAGGATCGGTAGTGCCGGAGGGTGGGGACTGCGGGGTAGGGGACGCGCCGGCCGTCGGCCGGAGGGGGAATGACGCGGGTGGCCGCCCCGCGACCGCCACTACCCATTGAACGCGCCCTACAGCTCGCCGTTGCGGCGTGCCTTGCGCTGGCGGTCGATGCGGAAGATGTAGCGCTGGATGGCGCTGTCGGCGCCGCGCGGCAGGGTGTCAAAGCGCATGCCTACCCGCTTGATCTCGATCCCGTTGGGTTGGCGCTGCGGCAACAGGTTGCAGACAACCAGCCCGATCTCCAGGTCCGGGCCGTCGGGCAACGACAGCACCGCCGGGTAGCGCTTCTGCAGGCTGAACACTGCGCAATCGGTTGGCACGGCGACCGCCAGGCCGCCGCCACTGATGTCCACCACCCGCATCGACAGGGCGTCGGCGCGGCTCTCGCCGGCGGGGATCCGCAGTTGGGGCGAATCGGTGACGGGGGTTTCCAGCCGGTACATCTCACGGCGTTGCAGATGCACCAGTTCGTCCGGAAGGGGGGCGCGGAAGGCAACGTGCCCATCGTTGTCCACGCGCTCCAGCGCGTGCAGGCGGAACCGCACGAGGACACGCTCGAGCTGGGCGAAGCACAGCAGATGGTCGGCCTGTTCGGCGGCACGGTTGGAAGCCTCCTGCAGGCTGCCATCGAGCAGCAGGTAGTCTTCATCCTCTTCGAGTTCGAGCAGTGCGGTCGGGAACGACCGGTCGCGGCCGTCGATATGGGCATTGATCAGTGATCGCTGGTCGATCAGCGAGCGCAGCAGCTGGCGCAACTGGCGCGGGTTGCGGACCAGGAAACGTTCGTCGGCGGCATCAGCCGCGTGGACATCATGCACTGCAGTGTCGTTGCCGTCGGACATGGAATCTACGGTCAGGGGCGGGCGCCAGCACGCGTTGGCGCGAGGCTCGATGGGGATATCGGCCTCTGCACCGGATTATGAAGTGGGATTTGCATCACTTTCCATGCGTAAGGGGCCAGACCCCTCTCCCGAGGGAGAAGGGTCCGACCCTGGCGACATCAGAACTCCTGCCAGTCGCCGTCTGCAGCCAGCGCCGACTGGGCTGTCCCGGTGCGCAGCGTACGTGCCGGGGCCGCCTTCACGGCCGGTGCGGCAGCTGCGACCTGGCGCGGTACCGGCGCCGCCAGCGGACGCGCCGGAATGGCCGTCGTGCCGTGCGATGCCAGCCGGAAGCGGGCCACGGCTTCGCCCAGCTGCACGGCCTGGTCTTCCATCGCACGCGCGGCGGCGGTGGCTTCCTCCACCAGCGCAGCGTTCTGCTGGGTGGTTTCGTCCATCTGCACCACGGTCTGGTTGACCTGCTCGATGCCGGCGCTCTGTTCCTGCGATGCGGCGGAGATCTCGGCCATGATGTCGGTCACGCGCTGCACCGAGGCGACGATCTCGCCCATCGTGCTGCCGGCCTGGTGCACCAGGCTGGAGCCTTCGGCGACCTTGCCCACCGAGTCGTCGATCAGGCCCTTGATTTCCTTGGCGGCGGCGGCCGAGCGCTGGGCGAGGGTACGCACTTCGCTGGCAACCACGGCGAAGCCACGGCCCTGTTCGCCGGCACGGGCGGCTTCCACCGCGGCGTTCAGTGCCAGGATGTTGGTCTGGAACGCGATGCCGTCGATGACGCTG
>NZ_JCAFTG010000026.1:0-9566 GCF_059370035.1 Stenotrophomonas sp. YJH_SMC_37 | reverse complement strand
GGCGGGGTGGGTCCGGTTGCGGGGGCGTGAGCCGCATGGGCCCGAGGCATGCCTCGGGCGGGTTGGGCAGGACGCCCAACCCCGGTCTTGCCGTGTGCGCAGGATTGCGCACACGAGCAAGCGGCGACCGAGCTTACATGGACGTACTTGCAGCGTCCCCCGTAACCGGACCCACCCCGCCATCCCACAGGAAGCCAGCTTTTGCTTCGGCGGTTGCTGTTGCTCCGGCTTGCAGCAGGTGCAGGGCCGCAGGCCCTGCCGCCGCATCCTACCGCCCCATGACCCTGGCGATCGCTTCCAGCAGCAGTTCACCGGTCACCGGCTTGCGCAGGAAACCGCCGATGCCGGCCGCTTCCACCTGCTGCTGCAGGTCCGGATCGGTCCGCGCGGTCACGGCAAGCAGCGGCAGCATGTAGCCCTGGTTGCGCAGGTGCTGGGCCAGTTCGAAACCGCTCAGGCCCGGCAGGTCCAGGTCCAGCAGGCCGACGTCGAAATCGCCGGCACTGATCTCGCGCAGCGCCGCCAGCGCATGGCCTGCATGCACCACCTCATGCCCACGCGCACTCAGCAGCCCGCGTATCACATCGGCCACGGTCGCGTCGTCTTCCACCAGCAGTACCCGCAATGGCGGCATGTTGGCCGCTTCCTGGCGGTGCGTATCACCCTCTGCCTCGGCATGGGCATCGACCACCATCGGCAACGGCAACGTCACGCCGAAGCAGGTGCCACGACCGAGCTGGCTCTCCACCTGGATCCGCCCTTGCATGGCATGCGCCAGTTCGCGGCAGATTGCCAAGCCCAGGCCACTGCCACCGTACTGTGCAGCGGTGCGTGCGCCATCGGCCTGCTCGAAGCGGCGGAAAAGGCGCTGCTGTTGTTCCTGGCTGATGCCCGGGCCGGTGTCGCGCACTTCGAAATGCAGCGATCGCAGTTCGGCGTCGCTGCGGGCGTGCAGGGTGATGGTGCCGCGGCTGGTGAACTTGACCGCATTCGAGAGCAGGTTCAACAGGATCTGCCGTACCCGCATTGCATCGCCGTTGGCCTGCAGGCCGGCGGGCAGCTGGTTGTCGAGCGTGAAACGCAGGCCCTTCTGCGCCGCCAACGGCCCCATCAGCGCGGCCAGGTCCTGCAGCAGGCTGCCCAGTGCGAACGGCTTGTGCTGCAGCTCCAGGCGGCCCGATTCGATCCGCGCCAGGTCCAGCGCATCGTTGACCAGATGCAGCAGGTGCTCGCCGGCATGGCGGATCGATTGTGTATAGCCACGCTGCTGCGGATCCAGCGGCGAGGCCAGCAGCAGCTCGCTCATACCCAGCACACCGGTCATCGGTGTACGTATCTCGTGGCCAAGATTGGCCAGGAAGCGGGTCTTGGCCGCCGACGCCTGTTCGGCCAGTTCCTGCTTGTGCAGCGCAAGCTGGTAGGCGTGGCGACGTTGCAGGCGCCGACGGTAAAGCCAGGCGAACCAGCTGGTCAGCAGCAGCGCGAACGAGGCAAGCATCAACAGGCCGGACAAGCTGCGCCACCACGGTGGCTGCACGCGGAATTCCAGGCTCTGCACACGTGACCAGACATGGTCAGCCGACCGCGCCTGCACTTCCAGCCGATAGCTGCCCGGTGCCAGCCGCGAGAACAAGCGCTCACCGGCCGGCCCCACTTCCACCCAGTCCGGGTCATAGCCGGCCAAGCGGTAACGATAGGTGTTGGACGCCGAATCGGCGAACGACAACAGGCGCGCGACGATGCGCAGATCGCGGTCGCCGTCGGCGATCTGCAACGGCGCATCGTGGGTGAGGTCCAGCACCTGCTCGTTGCGGCGCACCTCCACCCGCTCGATCACCAGCGGCGCACGCCGCATCGACGGACGTACCTGCTTCGGGTCGAACACCACCACACCGGCCGGCGTACCTGCCACCAGATGACCGTCTGCCGACATCACCAGCGTGTGTTCGCGGAATTCCTGGCTCGGCAGGCCATCGTGCACGCCATACAGGCGCACGCTCTGGCCGTCGGCCCCGATGCGCACCAGGCCACGCGCACTGGTTGCCCACGCAACCCCCTGCGCATCGACCACCAGCCCCGAGGCGGAGATCGCCGGGTAGCCCTGCTCTGCACCGATCACGGCCTGCCGCTCCAGCCGGCCCTGGCTCCAGCGATAGCGCGACAGGCGGCCATCTTCGGACAGCCAGACCTGGCCATCGGTGCCCACGTGCAGTGCATGGATCGCGGTCGCCGGCGCACCCGGCACCGGCTGGAAACGCTCGCTTTCCGGCAGCCACTGCAGCAGGCCACGGCTGCTTGCCAGCCAGATATGGTCCTGTGGCCCGCATTCCACGTCCAGATTGAGCTGGCCCTGCTGCAATCCACGCTGGCCATTATCCAGTTGGCGCCGCAGGCGCCCATCCAGATCGCGTTGCTGAAGCCCCGACGGCAGCATCAGCCAGAGACTGTCACCATCACAGGTCATCATGGATTCGATGACTCCTTCCATGGTCGCGTCGGCGCCGGCATCCCGGCCCCAGCGGCGCAGATCACGCCGCTTCGGGTCATAGCGCAGCAGTGCGTCGTTGGAACCGATCCAGACCTGGCCGCGGCGATCCTCGCGCACCGAGGTCAGCCAGTGCATGCCGTTGACCCAGGTACGGTGCTGTTCGATGCTGCCGGTCTTCGGATCGAAGCGGTCCAGCGCGCCGTGGCTGCCGACCGTCCAGATGCCGCCATTGCTGGAGGGGCTGGTGCCCAGCACGAAGGCATTGCGCAGCGAGCGCGGGTCGTCCTCCAGCCGCGACAGCACCGAGAACTGCCACCAGCGCGGCAACAGGTGCCACAGGCCGGCATTCGTGCTGGCCAACCAGATGCCGCCCTCGCGATCCTCGTAGGCACCTGTCCAGTTCGGGCGCACCGGGCCACGTGCCACCGCGCTGTACAGGGGCACGGCCTGGTACTGGCCATCGACCGCCCGGCCGAGGCCGGTGCGGGTGTCCAGCCAGTGCCCGCCCTGCTCGTCGCGCAGCATCATGCCCAGCACCTGCTCGCCTTCGGGCAGCTTCCAGGACGGTGCCTCGAAACGACCATCGGGACGGCGCACCATGGCACCGGCCATCGTGCTGATCCAAAGGCTGCCATCGGATTCGGCCGTCAAGCCATTGATCAGCAGGCTGGGAATGATGCCGGCCCCGACCCGCTCAAAGTCCGTGCCGGTCCAGCGCGCGACGCCATGCTTGGTGCCGATCCACAGGCTGCCGTCAGCCAGGGTGGCCAGGTACGGCACCGATGCCGCCGGCAGGCTGCGCGGGTTGTTCGCTTCAGGCAGGAAGCGCTGCAACCGGTCCTGGTTGTCCAGGCGGTACAGACCACCTTCGTGGGTGCCGAACCAGACCGAACCATCCGGCGTGGTGGCCAGGCTCCAGACCGTGTTGGTGCCCATCAACGGCTGGCTGCTGCGGTCGTAGAAGTGCAGCTGGCGGCGATCGGCCGACATCCGTACAAGGCCGGCGTTCTCGGTGCCGATCCAGAGCTGGTTGCGGGCATCGACCAGCACCGTCCAGATGCGGTTGTCGCGCAGGCCGTCTTCCGAGCGCCAGATCCGGTAGTTGCGCCCGTCGTAGCGGGCCAGGCCGTCATTGGTAGCGATCCAGAGGTAACCGTAACGATCCTCGGCCATGCGGTTCACGGTGTTGGACGGCAAGCCGTCGAACACCGTCACCTGGCGCGGGTTCGGTGGCACCGGCTGCGCCGCAGCGGGTGACAGGCCGCACAGGAGGACCAGCAGCAGCATCGCCGCCCGCAGATACACCACCGATTGCCTCCTCACGCTGCTTCTGATGATTCCCGCACTACGGGCGTCGGCATGGTAAACCGAAAGTCGCGACGTTCACGCCCGGCGCTGGCGCATTCAAAGGGCGGTTTGTCGTTTTGCGCGCGCCTGGGCAATGGCAGTCACCAGCATGTCACCGGTCACCGGCTTGCGCAGGAAGCCATCGAACCCAGCCGCCAGGACCTGGGTCTCGGCGTAGGCGTCGGACCGTGCAGTGACCGCCACCAGGGGAAGTTCATAGCCCATGGTGCGCAGCTGCCGGGCGATGGCGGTGCCGTCCAGCGCCGGCAGATCCAGATCAAGCAGGCCCACGTCAAAGCCGTCGGTGGCGATCTCCGATAGCGCGCCCAAACCATGCAGCACGTGCACCACGTCGTGGCCACGGCCACGCAGCAGGCCGGCGATGACCTCGGCCACGGTCGCGTCATCCTCCACCAGCAGGATGCGTAGTGGCGGCAGCATCGGCAGTACCGGCAATTCGCCCGGCGCATTGGCGGCCTGCCGGTTCCAGGGCAGCGGCAGCCATACCCGGAAGCGGGCGCCCTTGCCCGGCTGGCTGTCCACTTCAATCCGCCCGTTCATGGCCACGGCCAGCTCCTGGCAGATCGCCAGGCCCAACCCGCTGCCTCCATAGCGCGACGCGGTGCGCGGGCCATCGGCCTGTTCGAAGCGATGGAACAGGCGGTCCTGCTGCTCGGCGTTGATGCCCGGGCCGGTGTCATGCACTTCGAAGCAGAGTCCACCACCGTTGTCTTCCAGCCGCACAGCCAGGCCGACGTGCCCGCGCTCGGTGAACTTGATTGCATTGCCCAGCAGATTGAGCAGGATCTGCCGCACGCGCATCTCGTCGCCACTGACGCTGATCGGCCCAGGTGGATCGTCCCCACGGCGGAACTCCAGATTGCGCTGCGTTGCCATCGGCTGCATCAACGCCTGCACCTGGTCGAGCAGGCTGGCCAGATCGAACGGGCGCAGGTCCAGCTCCAGCCGGCCGGCCTCGATGCGGGCCAGATCCAGCGCGTCATTGACCAGCCGCAGCAGGTGGCTGCCCGCCTGCTGGATCGAGCCTGCATAGCTGCGCTGCACTGGATCCAGCGGGGTGGCCAGCAGCAGTTCGCTCATGCCGAGCACGCCGGTCATCGGCGTGCGCACCTCATGGCCCAGCGTGGCCAGGAACCGGCTCTTGGCCTGTGATGCCTGCTCCGCCAGCTGCTGCTTGTGCACGGTCAACTGCCATTGCTGGCGGCGGCGCAGCCGCGCACGGATCGACCACACCACGATGAGCAGCAGCAACGAGCCGATCAGCAGGTAGCCGAAGATCGCCATGCCGCTGCGCCACCAGGGTGGCAAAACCTTTACCTGCAGCCGCTGCGAAGGTGTCCAGGCGCCACTGGCCGTCGCCGCCTGGACTTCAATGACGTAGCTGCCGGTCGGCAGCCGCGACAGCGTGCGTTGGCCGTCACCGCCCTGCTCCACCCAGTTCTGGTCGTAGCCCTGAACCCGGAAGCGGTAGCGGTTGCCCTGCGGGTTGGCATAGGAAAGCAGCCGCGCATCAATCTGCAGGTCACGGTCATCCGGCCCCAGCAACAACGTGCCGCTGGTCGGCAGCGGTTGCCAGCCACGGGCATCATCGCGCCGCACGCGGACCTCGGCGATCACCAGTGACGAAGGCGGCAGCGTGGTATCGGCGGCATTCACATCGAACTCGACCAGGCCGGTCTGGGCCACCGCCAGCACGCGACCGTCGGCATTCACCGCCGGCGGCCGGCTGGTGAACTCGGCGTCCGGCAGGCCATCGCGTTCGTTGAACTGCTGCAGGCGGCGCGCTTTCGGATCCCATCGCAGCAGGCCACGTGGCGTGGTCGCCCACAGGCGGCCGTCTTCGGCCAACGCCAGCCCCCCCATGCTCACCGGCGGCACGCCCACACTGCCATCAATGCGCTGGATCAGGCGCAGGCTCATGCCATCCCACTGATAGCGCTCGAGCGCACCTTGCCGGGCCAGCCACAGCTGCTGCGGATCGACCCACACCAGGTCATAGATCAGCCCGCGCGAAACGCCCGGCACCGCTTCGAAGCGCCCGGCCTGTTCACGCCAGATCCCCATGTCGCCCATCACCCAGGCCTTGCCCTGGGCATCGAAGCGGATCTGCTCAATCGGTGAATCGGCCGTCTTGCGGAAATCCTCCAGCGGGTAGCTGCGCAGTATGCGGCCGTCGGCACTGCGTTGCTGCAGGCCGAGGTTCATCACCGACAGCCAGACCGTGCCATCGGCGGCCTGCCGCATCAGATCGACGCGCTGGCGCAGGTCCGCGCCCCCGTCGATACGCCAATCGTGCAACGCGCCGGTGGCCGGGTCGTACACGCTGATGCGGCCGGCACGCCCCAGCCACAGGCGCCCGTCCGGCCGCGGCAGCACCGACCACACCGCCCCGCTGCCAATCTCGCGATCGCTGGCCAGCAACCGCAGGGTTCCCTGCGCATCCAGCTGGTACACGCCATGTGCCGAGCCAACGTAGTAGTTCTGGCCATCGCTGGCTGCACTCAACAGGTACTGGCTGTCCAGCGGCTTGCCGTCAAGCTGGTTCCAGATCGAAAACCGGCGCCAGTCCGGGGGCAGGTAGGCCAGGCCCTGGGTCAGCAGCGCCACCCACAATCCGCCCTCGTGGTCCTGCAGCAGATCGAGCACACCACTCTGGGCAGTGAGGAAACCACTGCCGCGGTCGCCATCGAGCCGCCACAGCATGCTGGCATCTCCACGCAACAGGCCATCGGAGGTGCCTGCCCAGTAACCGCCCTGGCGATCAGCCAGCACCAGCGCCGAACGCAGGCGCGCACTGTCGGCCCAGCGTGGACGACTGACCCGGTCCTGCGGGTCGATACGGTAGAGGCCGTCATTCTGGCTGCCGGCCCAGATCGAGCCGTCGGGGTCGCGGCTCAGGCGCAACACGCTCAGCGCCCCCAGTTCGCGCGGTGCGACAGCCTCGAACCCAGTCCCGTTCCAGCGCGCAATTCCCGCCTCGGTGCCGATCCAAAGGCGTCCCTGCGCATCGACCAGGCTGCTGTAGATGGTATTGCTGGGCAATCCCTCGGGACGGGCCGGATCATGCTCGAAGAAGCGCAGGCTGCCATCTTCACCGAAACGGCAGACGCCATGGCCGCTGGTGCCGATCCACAGTGCATCCTCGGCGTAGGCCAGCGTCCAGAACTGGCTCATGCAGGGGCCGTTGACGGTATCAAAGGTCTTGAAGCGTTCGCGGTCGGCATCCAGCCGGGCCACGCCCTTGCCATTGATGCCGACCCAGACGCGGTCCAGGGGATCGACCAGCAGGGTCTCGATTTCGTTGCCGGGCAGCGAGCCCGGCTGCTCCGGATCATGTTCCCACACCCGCAGGTTGCCACCGTCATAGCGCACCAGGCCACCATCGGTGGCGGCCCAGACATGGCCCTGGCGATCCTCGGCCAGCGCCAGCACCATGCGCGAGGGCATGCCTTCGGCGGCACCGAAACGGCGCAGCCGCGGTGTCTCGGCCATGTCCGGGGCCGCAGCCGCCGCGGCAAATGCCATCAGCAGCAGCCCCATTCCCGCGATGCCCCGGCGCCACAGGCGCCAACCGCTCGTCATCCTGAACCCCCTGTCCTGCCCCGATTGTCACACAGCGCCGGGTTCATGGCTGCAACAGGCTGTTTCCACCGGTGGACCCACCACGAACTGTTGCAGCCATGCACGCAACGTTGGCGGGGGGCTGTGCGTATGATCGCAACGTCCCCTTCCGGAGCCCGCCATCGATGCGTCCCTGCCTGGCCCTGCTGCCGATGCTGCTCGCCACCGCTCCCGCCTGGGCCGATGCGGATACCTATCGCCTCGATCCGGTGCATACCCGTGTGCTGTTCACCATCGACCACGCCGGTTACTCGCAGGCGATGGGCACGGTCTCCGGCAGTGAAGGACGCCTGCAGTTCGATCCCGACAACTGGCGCGAAGCCACACTGGACGTCGAGGTTCCCGTGTCGCGATTGGACCTTGGTGATGCCAAATGGAACCAGGCCACGCTGGCGCGCAGCCTGCTGGATGGTGAGCGCTTCCCGAAGGCACACTTTGTCTCCAGCCGGGTCGAACCGATCGATGCAAGGCGCGCCCACGTGATCGGCACCCTGACCCTGCGCGGGGTCAGCCAGGAGATCACGCTGGACGTGACCCTCAACGCCATCAAGCGCTACCCCCTGCCCCCATTCCGACGCACCGCCGGTTTCTCGGCCAGCACCACGCTGAGCCGGCGCGCGTTCGGCATCACCGCCTGGCCGGGCGTCATCGGTGATGCAGTGCAGTTGAGGATCGAGGCTGAAGCCACCCTCGACCGCAGCGACGCCCCGGGAACTCCCGCTCCCGTTCCGCACTCCGACCCCAAGATGGCCCGCTAGAGGACCTTTCATGACCGCCAAGAACACCCCCGCCGCCTGGGGGAGTGTCAGCCAGATCCTGCATTGGTTGATCGCACTGCTGATCCTCGCCCTGGGCGTGGTCGGCCTGACCATGGGCGAGCTGCCCAAGACCCCCAAGTATTTCTGGGTCTATACCGCGCACAAGTCGATCGGCATCACGGTGCTGGCGCTGGTGCTGTTGCGCCTGGGCTGGCGCCTGTATGCCGGTGCGCCGAAGCCGGTGCCGGGCGTGCCCAGCTGGCAGGAACGCATCGCCAGCGCCACCCACGTGCTGCTGTATGTGCTGATGTTCGCCATCCCCCTGTCGGGCTGGCTGTACGACTCGGCCAGCGGCCTGCGCCCGTTCCGCTGGTTCGGCCTGGTGGATGTGCCCAAGCTGAGCGGACCCGACCCGCAGGTTGTCGAGGTGTCACATGCCATCCACGAATACGGCTTCTGGCTCTTGATCGCGGTGATACTGGCCCATGCCGGTGCCGCCTTCTACCACCACCTGTTCCAGCGCGATGCGACCCTGTCCCGCATGTTGCCGCGCGGCTGGCTTGCCTCCCCTCAGAAGGACTGACCGATGAACCTGAAACTGACCACTCCGGCCGCCGTGGCCGCCGCCCTGGCCGGCATGCTGGCTACCGCCCCGGCGCTCGCTGCCGACTATGCGCAGGCCCCCGGCGCCGGCTCGATCCTGGTGTTCGCGACCAAGTACGACGGCGAGGTGTTCACCGGCAGCTTCCCGGGCTTCGCCACCAAGCTCAGCTTCGACCCGGCCAATCCGGCCGCCGGCTCGCTGGACGTGGTGATCCCGCTGGCCGGTGCCAAGAGTGGCAACAGCGACCGCGACTCGACCCTGCAGGGTGCCGACTTCTTCAACGTCGGCAAGTTCGCCACTGCGCGCTACACCGCCAAAGGCTTCCGCGCGGTCGGCAACGACCAGTTCGCCGCCGATGGCACCCTCGAGCTGCGTGGCGTCAGCAAGCCGGTCACCCTCACCTTCACCTGGAAGCCGGGCACCCAGCCGGTGCTGACCGGCAAGGCCACGGTCAAGCGCCTGGACTTCGGCGTCGGCGGTGGTGACTGGGCCGATACCAAGACCATCCCGGATGAGACCGCGATCAGCACGATCGTGAAGTTCGACGCGAAATAAGCGATGGGCCGGGGCACGGCCCCGGCCGCATCCTGTAGAGCCGAGATCCTATGTTCGTGGTCAAGCCTGCTGGAAGCAGGCTTGACCCACTTTCAGCATGGCCGGGTCAAAGTCCCGGCCGCTCTTGAAGACGCCCCAAGCGATCCTGGCCAGCTTTCTGGCCAGGATGTTG
>NZ_JCAFTG010000025.1:0-16848 GCF_059370035.1 Stenotrophomonas sp. YJH_SMC_37 | reverse complement strand
GAAATGGTGATGCCGGGTGACAACGTCAAGATGGTCGTCACCCTGATCAACCCGGTGGCGATGGACGAAGGCCTGCGCTTCGCCATCCGCGAAGGCGGCCGCACCGTCGGCGCCGGCGTGGTCTCGAAGATCATCGAGTAAGCCTGCAGTACCGGTGGTTGCATAGCGCCGCCGGTTACGCGAATGGCGGGCCGGGAACCTCGGTCCGCCTTCGCCGTCTAAGGGAAGGCAAGTTTCAACACGTACGCCAGTAGCTCAATTGGCAGAGCAGCGGTCTCCAAAACCGCAGGTTGGGGGTTCGAGTCCCTCCTGGCGTGCCATCTGCCCACCTTATCCAGCGGCCTGGGCCGCTAAAGCAGACACAGCCGGATGAATAGCAAGATCGAACACTCCAAGGACAACTCCGCCAATGGCGGGGATATCGTCAAGTACGTCGCCGCATCGCTGCTGGTGCTGGCCGGTCTGTTCGTCTGGTTCTGGTTCTCCGCCGATTCCGGTCGCGCCACCCAGCTGGGTGCGTGGGCGGGTCAGCTGCGTGCGTTGGCGGTTGTGGTCGGTCTGGTTGGCGGTATCGGCGTGTTCATGCTGACCGGCAAGGGGCGCGACACCCGCGAATTCCTCTCCGAGTCGCGCTTCGAACTGCGCAAGGTGGTCTGGCCGACGCGCCAGGAAGCCATCCGCATGACCTGGGTCGTGATGGTGGTGGTGACCATTCTCAGTCTGTTGCTGGGTGGGTTCGATTACGTCATTCAGTGGCTGGTTCAGTTGTTCCTGAGCCGCTAAGGAGAATTGCATGAAGCGTTGGTACGTCGTTCACGCCTATTCGGGCTTCGAGAAGTCGGTGGCGCAGGCCCTGCGCGATCGCATCGTCCGTGACGGCATGGAAGAGCGCTTCGGCGATGTCCTGGTCCCGACCGAAGAAGTGGTCGAGATGCGCGCTGGCCAGAAGCGCCGCTCCGAGCGCAAGTTCTTCCCGGGTTATGTGCTGGTCCAGATCGAGACCCACGAAGAAGCCGGCATTCCGCGCATCGACAACGAAAGCTGGCATCTGGTCAAGGAAACCCCGCGCGTCATGGGCTTCATCGGCGGCACCGCCGACCGTCCGCTGCCGATCGCCGATTCCGAGGCCGAGGCCATCCTGAACCGCGTTCAGGAAGGTGTCGAGAAGCCGCGTCCGAAGGTGCTGTTCGAGCCGGGCCAGATGGTCCGCGTCACTGATGGCCCGTTCAACGATTTCAATGGCGTCGTCGAAGAAGTCAACTACGAGAAGAGCCGTCTGCGCGTTTCCGTGCTGATCTTCGGTCGCGCTACTCCGGTCGAACTCGAGTTCGGCCAGGTCGAAAAAGCCGTCTGATCCAACTGCAGAGTCGAGCCATGCTCGGCTCCTGAACAGAAACCGGGCTTGGCCCGGTTTCTCTCGTTTATGTGCCACTTCAGGCATGTGAAGAAAAAACCTGATATAGTGCGCGGCTCCCCGCTGGGAAGCCAGCAGGATGAGGCCGCCGCAAGGCGGCCTTCAGCATGATTTCAAAACGCGATGCCGGGACGCGTGATTCCCGGTCCGATGGGGAGCCTGTTGTCGAAAGGCGCTAGCACCCGGAGAGTACTCACATGGCAAAGAAAGTTGTCGGTTACATCAAGCTGCAGGTGAAGGCCGGTCAGGCCAACCCCTCGCCGCCGGTCGGCCCTGCGCTGGGTCAGCGCGGTCTGAACATCATGGAATTCTGCAAGGCGTTCAACGCTGCCACGCAGAAGCTCGAGCCGGGCCTGCCGGTTCCGGTGATCATCACGGCCTACTCGGACCGTACGTTCACCTTCATCACCAAGAGCACCCCGGCCACCACCCTGCTGAAGAAGGCTGCTGGCATCTCGTCGGGCTCCAAGCGCCCGAACACCGAGAAGGTCGGCAAGGTCACCCGTAAGCAGCTGGAAGAGATCGCCAAGGCGAAGGAACCGGATCTGACTGCCGCCGATCTGGACGCCGCCGTGCGTACCATCGCTGGCTCTGCCCGTTCCATGGGCCTCGTGGTGGAGGGTTAATAAGATGGCACAGACCAAGCGTGAGAAGGCCATCAAGGCCGCCGTCGTCCCGGGCAAGGCATACGCCTTCGAGGACGCGATCAACATCCTGAAGACCGCCACCAAGGCCAAGTTCGTCGAGTCGATCGACGTCGCTGTGCGCCTGGGCGTCGATGCGAAGAAGTCCGACCAGCAGGTCCGTGGCTCCACCGTGCTGCCGGCCGGTACCGGCAAGTCGGTCCGCGTCGCCGTGTTCGCTCCGGCCGGTGCCAAGGCTGACGAAGCCCTGGCCGCTGGCGCCGAAGCCGTCGGCATGGATGATCTGGCCGAGAAGATGCAGGCCGGCGATCTGAACTACGACGTCGTCATCGCGACCCCGGACGCCATGCGCGTCGTCGGCAAGCTGGGCACCGTGCTGGGCCCGCGTGGCCTGATGCCGAACCCGAAGGTCGGCACCGTTTCCCCGAACCCGGGTGAAGCCGTGAAGAACGCCAAGTCGGGCCAGGTCCGTTACCGTACCGACAAGGCCGGCATCATCCACTGCACCATCGGCAAGGCCGACTTCGCCGAAGACGCGCTGAAGTCGAACCTGACCGCGCTGCTGCTGGACCTGATCAAGGCCAAGCCGGCCACCTCCAAGGGCACCTACCTGCAGAAGGTTTCGGTCAGCTCGACGATGGGCCCGGGCGTCACCGTCGACCAGTCGTCGCTGACCCTGAAGTAATTGTTTCAAGCGGTCACGGTACCTTCGGTGCCGTGACCGTGACATTTGAAGGCATCGCTGGCAGTGCATCGCCCGCGGTAGCCGTCAAAGACCGCAGGCGCGGTCGTGGCAATACCGGCGACGGGCAGGGAAGCTCGACCTGGCAAGGAGTCGCCGCCGGAGCAGTCATGAACGCTTAATCGATTCCCCGGAATCACCCTGCGTAGATGGTGCCCTTCTGGAGTTTTTCTGGTTCACGCACGTCTGGGTTTCCCCAGGTTGGCCCACTCCAGGTCTAGAACGGCCCACCCCCGGAACATCATCCCGATGTTCCCGGCGTCCAGGACGGATGCCGCACAGGACCGCACACGGCAGGAGCCGTAAGCGGAGTTCAATAGGAGGAGTGCAATGGCTCTCAATCTGTCCCAGAAGCAAGAAGTAGTCGCCGAGCTGGCAGACGTCGCCGCCAAGGCCCACTCCTTGATCGCAGCCGAATACGCTGGCACCACGGTCGCCCAGATGACCGCGATGCGCAAGCAGGCTCGTGAAACCGGTGTTTTCTTGAAGGTTGTCAAGAACACCCTGGCTTCGCGCGCCGTTGAAGGCACCGAGTTCGCAGTCGCCCAGGACCAGATGGTTGGTCCGCTGCTGTACGCGTTCTCGCTCGAGGAGCCCGGCGCTGCCGGTCGCCTGATCAAGGAAGCCGCCAAGGGCAACGACAAGCTGAAGGCTAAGGTCGTCGCCATCGGTGGCGAAGTGTTCCCGGCAAGCCACGTCGAAGTGCTGGCCTCGCTGCCGACCCGCGACCAGGCCCTGGCCATGCTGGCCCGCGTCCTGACCGAGCCGGTCACGATGTTTGCCCGCGCCATCAAGGCCGTTGGCGAGAAGCAGGGTGGTGGCGACGTCGCTGCCGACGCTGCCGAGCCGGCCGCCGAGACCGCCTGAGTTTCGACTTATCGTGGTTCCTGACGGAACCTCAACCCAGAAAATCATCCAAAGGTATTAATCATGTCCCTTACCAACGAACAGATCGTCGACGCCATCGCCGAGAAGTCCCTGATGGAAGTGATGGAGCTGGTCAAGGCCATCGAAGAGAAGTTCGGCGTCTCCGCCGCTGCTCCGGTTGCCGTGGCTGCCGCCGCTGGCCCGGCCGCTGCTGTTGAAGAGCAGACCGAGTTCACCGTCACCCTGAAGTCGGCCGGCGACAAGAAGGTCGAAGTCATCAAGGCCGTCCGCGCCATCACCGGCCTGGGCCTGAAGGAAGCGAAGGACCTGGCCGAAGCCGGTGGCGTCCTGAAGGAAGGCGCTTCGAAGGAAGACGCCGAGAAGATGAAGAAGGACCTGGAAGCTGCTGGCGCGACTGTCGAAGTCAAGTAAGCAGTTACCTTGCATCGTCATCGATTCGCGGCGATGCAGCCAAGGCTGGGGGCGTAAGCCCCCGGCCTTTGGTCGTTGTTGCGGTGGTGTAGAGTCGACTGTTGGTCGACTGCTGTGAAGGAAGTCGACCAACAGTCGACTCTACCGTTTCAAAAGCAGGAAAAAGCCCAACACGGGCTGCAGTCAAACCCCGGCAGGCCAGCGCACGGCGCGGCAGCGGGGGCGTGGTAGCAGACGAGTTGGCAGTTGGAAGTAGCGGGAGAAGGCGTGCTGGTGCCGGCAATACCAGCGACTTCCAACTGACAATTTCAAGTTCCCTTCAGGGTCGTGGACGCACGGCCCGCACAACAAGGTGGAAGACCTCATGACGTCCTATTCGTTCACCGAAAAAAAGCGTATCCGCAAGGATTTCGGCAAGCAGCGCTCGATTCTCGAAGTGCCGTTCCTGCTCGCCATCCAGGTGGATTCCTATCGTGAATTCCTGCAGGAAAACGTCGATCCGGCCAAGCGCACGGACCACGGCCTGCATGCTGCGCTGAAGTCGGTCTTCCCGATCGCCAGCTACAGCGGCAATGCTGCCCTGGAATACGTCGGCTACAAGCTGGGCGAACCGGTCTTCGACGAGCGTGAGTGCCGCCAGCGCGGCATGAGCTACGGCGCCCCGCTGCGCGTCACCGTGCGCCTGGTGATCTACGACCGTGAGTCGTCGACCAAGGCCATCAAGTACGTGAAGGAGCAGGAGGTCTATCTGGGCGAAATCCCGCTGATGACCGAGAACGGCACCTTCATCGTCAACGGTACCGAGCGCGTCATCGTCTCGCAGCTGCACCGCTCGCCGGGCGTGTTCTTCGACCACGACCGCGGCAAGACCCACAGCTCGGGCAAGCTGCTGTACAGCGCCCGCATCATTCCTTACCGCGGTTCCTGGCTGGACTTCGAGTTCGACCCGAAGGATGCGCTGTTCACCCGTATCGACCGCCGCCGCAAGCTGCCGGTGTCGATCCTGCTGCGCGCGCTTGGTTACAGCAACGAAGAGATGCTGGCCGAGTTCTTCGAGATCAACACCTTCCACATCAACCCGGATGAAGGCGTCCAGCTGGAGCTGGTGCCCGAGCGCCTGCGTGGTGAAACCCTGGGCTTCGACCTCGCCGACGGCGACAAGGTCATCGTGGAAGCCGGCAAGCGCATCACCGCGCGCCACATCAAGCAGCTGGAAGCCTCGGGCATCGCCGCCCTGGCCGTGCCGGACGACTACATCGTCGGCCGCATCCTGTCGCACGACGTGGTCGATGCCTCGACCGGCGAACTGCTGGCCCAGGCCAACGACGAGATCACCGACGAACAGCTGCAGGCCTTCCGCAAGGCCGGCGTGGACGCGGTCGGCACCCTGTGGGTGAACGACCTGGATCGTGGTCCGTACCTGTCCAACACCCTGCGCATCGACCCGACCAAGACCCAGCTGGAAGCGCTGGTCGAGATCTACCGCATGATGCGTCCGGGCGAGCCGCCGACCAAGGATGCCGCGCAGAACCTGTTCCACAACCTGTTCTTCACCTTCGAGCGCTACGACCTGTCCGCGGTCGGCCGCATGAAGTTCAACCGTCGCGTGGGCCGCAAGGAAACCACCGGCGAAGCCGTGCTGTACGACAGCAAGTACTTCGGTGAGCGCAACGACGAAGAGTCCAAGCGCCTGGTCGCCGCCCACGGCGACAGCTCCGACATCCTCGACGTGATCAAGGTCCTGACCGAGATCCGCAACGGTCGCGGCGTGGTCGACGACATCGATCACCTGGGCAACCGTCGCGTGCGCTCGGTCGGTGAAATGGCCGAGAACGTGTTCCGCGTGGGCCTGGTCCGCGTCGAGCGCGCGGTCAAGGAGCGCCTGTCGATGGCCGAGTCGGAAGGCCTGACCCCTCAGGAGCTGATCAACGCCAAGCCGGTCGCCGCTGCCATCAAGGAGTTCTTCGGTTCCTCGCAGCTGTCGCAGTTCATGGATCAGAACAACCCGCTGTCGGAAGTGACGCACAAGCGTCGCGTCTCGGCCCTGGGCCCGGGCGGCCTGACCCGCGAGCGCGCCGGCTTCGAAGTGCGCGACGTGCACCCGACCCATTACGGCCGCGTCTGCACCATCGAAACCCCGGAAGGCCCGAACATCGGCCTGATCAACTCGCTGGCCGTGTACGCCCGCACCAACCAGTACGGTTTCCTCGAGACCCCGTATCGAAAGGTCGTGGACGGCAAGGTCTATGACGAAGTCGAGTTCCTGTCGGCGATCGAAGAAAACGAGTACGTCATTGCGCAGGCCAACGCGCTGACCGACGCCAAGGGCACCCTGACCGAGCAGTTCGTGCCGTGCCGCTTCCAGGGCGAATCGCTGCTGAAGCCGCCGGCGGAAGTGCACTTCATGGACGTCTCGCCGATGCAGACCGTGTCGATCGCGGCCGCGCTGGTTCCGTTCCTGGAGCACGATGACGCCAACCGCGCACTGATGGGCGCCAACATGCAGCGTCAGGCCGTGCCGACCCTGCGTGCGCAGAAGCCGCTGGTGGGTACCGGCATCGAGCGCGCCGTGGCGCGTGACTCCGGCGTGACCGTGAACGCCCGCCGTGGTGGCGAGATCGTGCAGATCGACGCAGCCCGCATCGTGGTCAAGGTCAACGAGGAAGAGATCGTTGGCGCCACCGACGCGGGCGTGGACATCTACAACCTGGTCAAGTACACCCGTTCGAACCAGAACACCTGCATCAACCAGCGTCCGCTGGTCCAGGTGGGTGACGTCATCGCCCGCGGTGACGTGCTGGCCGACGGTCCGTCCACCGACATCGGCGAACTGGCCCTGGGCCAGAACATGCTGATCGCGTTCATGCCGTGGAACGGCTACAACTTCGAAGACTCCATCCTGCTGTCCGAGCGCGTGGTGGAAGAAGATCGTTACACCACGATCCACATCGAAGAGCTGACCTGCGTCGCGCGTGACACCAAGCTGGGGCCGGAGGAAATCTCCGCCGACATCCCGAACGTCTCCGAGCAGGCGCTGAACCGCCTGGACGAGAGCGGCGTGGTGTACATCGGTGCGGAAGTCCGTGCCGGCGACATCCTGGTCGGCAAGGTCACCCCGAAGGGCGAAAGCCAGCTGACTCCGGAAGAGAAGCTGCTGCGCGCGATCTTCGGCGAGAAGGCTTCGGACGTGAAGGACAGCTCGCTGCGCGTTCCGCCGGGCATGGACGGCACCGTCATCGACGTGCAGGTCTTCACCCGCGACGGCATCGAGAAGGACAAGCGCGCCCGCCAGATCGAAGAGTCTGAAATCAAGCGCGTCAAGAAGGACTTCGACGACCAGTTCCGCATCCTGGAGGCCGCCATCTACATGCGTCTGCGTTCGCAGATCGTGGGCAAGGTGGTCAACGGTGGCGCTGGCCTGAAGAAGGGTGACGTGATCACCGACGCCTTCCTGGACGGCCTGAAGAAGGCTGACTGGTTCGCCCTGCGCATGAAGGACGAAGACGCTTCGGAAGCCATCGAGCGCGCACAGAAGCAGATCCAGGCGCACGAGAAGGAATTCGAGCGTCGCTTCGCCGACAAGCGCGGCAAGATCACCGCCGGTGACGACCTCGCCCCGGGCGTGCTGAAGATGGTCAAGGTGTTCCTGGCCGTGAAGCGCCGCATCCAGCCGGGCGACAAGATGGCCGGCCGCCACGGCAACAAGGGTGTGGTCTCCAACGTGGTGCCGGTCGAGGACATGCCGTACATGGCCTCGGGCGAAACCGTGGATATCGTGCTGAACCCGCTGGGCGTGCCGTCGCGCATGAACATCGGCCAGATCCTGGAAGTGCACCTGGGCTGGGCCGCCAAGGGCCTGGGTCGCAAGATCCAGGCGATGCTGGAAGCCCAGGCGGCGGTGGCCGACCTGCGCAAGTTCCTGGACGACATCTACAACCACGACGATACCAACGTGGCCAACCGTGTCGACCTGTCGCAGTTCAGCGACGAGGAACTGCTGCGCCTGGCCCGCAACCTGACCGACGGCGTGCCGATGGCCACCCCGGTGTTCGACGGCGCCACCGAAGCGGAAATCAAGCGCATGCTGGAACTGGCCGACCTGCCGAGCAGTGGCCAGACCCAGCTGTACGACGGCCGCACCGGTGAAGCATTCGATCGCCACACCACGGTTGGCTACATGCACTACCTGAAGCTGAACCACCTGGTCGACGACAAGATGCACGCCCGTTCGACCGGCCCGTACTCGCTCGTCACCCAGCAGCCGCTGGGCGGCAAGGCGCAGTTCGGCGGCCAGCGCTTCGGTGAAATGGAAGTCTGGGCGCTGGAAGCCTACGGCGCGGCCTACACCCTGCAGGAAATGCTGACGGTGAAGTCCGACGACGTGCAGGGCCGCAACCAGATGTACAAGAACATCGTCGACGGTGAGCACGAGATGGTCGCGGGCATGCCGGAATCCTTCAACGTGCTCGTGAAGGAAATCCGCTCGCTGGCCATCAACATGGAACTGGAAGACAACTGATCCATGCCGGCGCGGCGGCCTCCACCGCCGCGCCGCTGGCAGTGAACTGAAAGCCCATCGACACAGCATTCCTCCTTCTGGAGAACACCATGAAAGACCTGCTCAACCTCTTCAACCAGCAGCGCCAGACGCTGGACTTCGACGCGATCAAGATCGCGCTGGCCTCGCCGGACCTGATCCGTTCGTGGTCCTTCGGCGAAGTGAAGAAGCCGGAAACCATCAACTACCGCACCTTCAAGCCGGAACGCGACGGCCTGTTCTGCGCCGCCATCTTCGGACCGGTGAAGGACTACGAGTGCCTGTGCGGCAAGTACAAGCGCATGAAGCACCGCGGCGTGGTCTGCGAAAAGTGCGGCACCGAAGTGACCCTGGCCAAGGTGCGCCGCGAGCGCATGGGCCACATCGACCTGGCCTCGCCGGTCGCCCACATCTGGTTCCTGAAGTCGCTGCCGTCGCGCATCGGCCTGATGCTGGACATGACCCTGCGCGACATCGAGCGCGTGCTGTATTTCGAAGCCTACGTGGTGACCGAGCCGGGCCTGACCGCCCTGGAACGCCGCCAGCTGCTGACCGAGGAACAGTACCTGCAGGCCCGCCAGGAGCACGGTGACGACTTCGACGCCGCGATGGGCGCCGAGGCCGTGTACGAACTGCTGCGCACGATCGACCTGCAGTCGGAAATGACCCGCCTGCGCGAGGAAATCGCCGCTACCGGTTCGGAAACCAAGCTCAAGCGCCTCACCAAGCGCATCAAGCTGATCGAAGCCTTCCTGGAATCGGGCAACCGTCCGGAATGGATGGTCATGACCGTGCTGCCGGTGCTGCCGCCGGACCTGCGTCCGCTGGTCCCGCTGGATGGCGGCCGCTTCGCGACCTCCGACCTGAACGACCTGTACCGCCGCGTCATCAACCGCAACAACCGCCTGCGCCGCCTGCTCGAACTGAGCGCGCCGGACATCATCGTGCGCAATGAAAAGCGCATGCTGCAGGAGTCGGTCGATGCGCTGCTGGACAACGGCCGTCGTGGCCGTGCCATCACCGGCACCAACAAGCGCCCGCTGAAGTCGCTGGCCGACATGATCAAGGGCAAGCAGGGTCGCTTCCGCCAGAACCTGCTCGGCAAGCGCGTCGACTACTCGGGCCGTTCGGTCATCGTGGTCGGCCCGTACCTGCGCCTGCACCAGTGCGGCCTGCCGAAGAAGATGGCGCTCGAGCTGTTCAAGCCGTTCGTCTTCGCCAAGCTGCAGCGTCGTGGCCTGGCCACCACCATCAAGGCCGCCAAGAAGCTGGTCGAGCGCGAAGAAGCCGAAGTCTGGGACATCCTGGAAGAGGTCATCCGCGAGCATCCGGTGATGCTGAACCGTGCGCCGACCCTGCACCGTCTGGGTATCCAGGCGTTCGAGCCGGTGCTGATCGAAGGCAAGGCCATCCAGCTGCACCCGCTGGTCTGCACCGCGTTCAACGCCGACTTCGACGGTGACCAGATGGCCGTCCACGTGCCGCTCTCGCTGGAAGCCCAGCTGGAAGCGCGTGCGCTGATGATGTCGACCAACAACATCCTGTCGCCGGCCAACGGCGAGCCGATCATCGTACCGTCGCAGGACGTCGTGCTGGGTCTGTACTACATGACCCGCTCGCTGGAGAACAAGAAGGGCGAGGGCATGGCCTTCGCCAACATCGCCGAAGTCAAGCGCGCCTACGACAACCGCGTGGTGGAACTGCACGCCAAGGTCAAGGTCCGCATCACCGAGGTGGTGACCGACGAAGATGGCAACAAGCAGAACAAGACCTCGATCGTGGACACCACGATCGGTCGCGCCCTGCTGGCTGAAATCCTGCCGGAAGGCCTGCCGTTCGCACTGGCCAATGTCGAACTGACCAAGAAGAACATCAGCCGCCTGATCAACTCCAGCTACCGCCAGCTGGGCCTGAAGGACACGGTCGTGTTCGCTGACAAGCTGATGTACACCGGCTTCGCCTACGCGACCCGTGCCGGCGTCTCGATCGGCATCGACGACATGCTGATCCCGGACGAGAAGAAGGGCATCCTCACCGAGGCCGAAGCCGAAGTGCTGGAAATCCAGGAGCAGTACCAGTCGGGCCTGGTCACCGCCGGCGAGCGCTACAACAAGGTGGTCGACATCTGGTCGCGCACCAACGAGCGCATCGCCAAGGCGATGATGGACACCATCGGTACCGAGAAGGTGGTCAATGCCAAGGGTGAGACCATCGACCAGAAGTCGATGAACTCGCTGTACATCATGGCCGACTCCGGTGCGCGTGGTTCGCAGGCGCAGATCCGTCAGCTGGCCGGCATGCGCGGCCTGATGGCCCGCCCGGACGGCTCGATCATCGAGACGCCCATCAAGGCGAACTTCCGCGAAGGCCTGAACGTGCAGGAGTACTTCAACTCCACCCACGGTGCCCGTAAGGGTCTGGCCGATACCGCGCTGAAGACCGCGAACTCGGGTTACCTGACCCGTCGTCTGGTCGACGTCGCGCAGGACGTGGTGATCACCGAGGTGGATTGCGGTACCACCGAAGGCCTGATCATGACCCCGATCGTGGAAGGCGGCGACGTGGTCGAGCCGCTGAAGGACCGCGTGCTGGGTCGCGTGGTGGCCGAGGACGTGTTCCTGCCGGGCAACGATGAAGATCCGATCGTCACCCGCAACACCCTGCTGGACGAAGCCTGGGTGGCCAAGCTGGAAGATGCCGGCGTGCAGACCATCAAGGTCCGCTCGACCATCTCCTGCGAATCGGCCTTCGGTGTCTGCTCGCGCTGCTACGGCCGCGATCTGGCCCGCGGCCACCTGGTCAACATCGGTGAAGCGGTCGGCGTCATCGCCGCCCAGTCCATCGGTGAGCCGGGTACCCAGCTGACCATGCGTACGTTCCACATCGGTGGTGCGGCGTCGCGAGCTGCTGCGGTCGACAACATCACCGTCAAGACCACCGGCTCGGTCAAGTTCAGCAACCTCAAGTCGGTCGAGCACGCCAACGGCTCGCTGGTGGCGGTGTCGCGCTCGGGCGAAATCTCGGTGCTCGATGCCCACGGTCGTGAGCGTGAGCGTTACAAGCTGCCGTACGGTGCGACCATCACGTCCAAGGACGGTGATGCGATCAAGGCTGGCCAGACCGTGGCCAACTGGGATCCGCATAACCACCCGATCGTGTCGGAAGTGGCCGGCTTCATCCGCTTCATCGACTTCGTCGACGGCATCACCGTCATCGAGAAGACCGACGAGCTGACCGGCCTTGCCTCGCGCGAAATCACCGATCCGAAGCGTCGTGGTACCCAGGCCAAGGACCTGCGCCCGATCGTGCGCATCGTCGACGCCAAGGGCAATGACCTGTCGATCCCGGGCACCGATCTGCCGGCGCAGTACCTGCTGCCGCCGCGCTCGATCGTCAACCTGCAGGACGGCGCTGCCGTCGGCGTGGGTGACGTGGTCGCCAAGATTCCGCAGGAAGCGTCGAAGACCCGCGACATCACCGGTGGTCTGCCGCGCGTGGCCGATCTGTTCGAAGCCCGCAAGCCGAAGGATCCGGCGGTGCTGGCCGAGCGTTCGGGCATCATCAGCTTCGGCAAGGACACCAAGGGCAAGCAGCGCCTGATCATCAAGGACACCGATGGTTCGGAGCACGAAGAGCTGATCCCGAAGTACCGCCAGGTCATCGTGTTCGAAGGCGAGCATGTCACCAAGGGTGAAACCATCGTGGACGGCGAGCCGAGCCCGCAGGACATCCTGCGCCTGCTGGGTGTCGAACCGCTGGCTGCCTACCTGGTGAAGGAAATCCAGGACGTGTATCGCCTGCAGGGCGTGAAGATCAACGACAAGCACATCGAGGTGATCACCCGCCAGATGCTGCGCAAGGTCGAGATCACCGACCAGGGCAGCAGCAAGTTCCTGAACGGCGAACAGGTGGAGCGCCAGCGCGTTATCGAGGAGAATGCGCGCCTCGCGGCCCGCAACGAGCTGCCGGCTCGTTTCGATCCGGTGCTGCTGGGTATCACCAAGGCCTCGCTGGCGACTGAATCGTTCATCTCGGCCGCGTCGTTCCAGGAAACCACCCGTGTGTTGACCGAAGCGGCCGTCCGCGGCACCTCGGACAACCTGCGCGGCCTGAAGGAAAACGTCATCGTGGGTCGCCTGATTCCGGCCGGTACCGGCCTGGCGTACCACAGCAACCGCCGCCGCGGCGCCTCCGGCCTTACCGAGTCGGAAATGCAGACCCTGGCCGGCACTCCGGCTGCGGTCGAGGCAGCGGTGGTTGAAGCCGAAGCTGAACAGGCCTCGGGCGAAGAATGATGCATCCGGTCCGGCCGCAAGGCCGGACCACCCGGGCGGTAGAGTCGACTGTTGGTCGACTGCCATCGAGAGTCGGCTAACAGTCGACTCTACCGGCGCAGGGCAGGGTGGACCTCGTGGTTCACCCCGCCAACCTGAACGGGGTACATGGAGGCCCCCCAGTAACGTTCCGGGATCAGGAGCGGGCTTGACAGGAGGCGTTTGACTGCTTTCCTGGCAGGTTGCTACAATCGTCTGTCTCAGCAGGCCAGAATTTTGGCCTGCTTTAACATTTCCGCATCTCTGGCCGGATTTTCCGGCCACCAATCAGAAGAACCTACTGATGGCGACGATCAACCAGCTGGTCCGCAAGCCGCGGCAAGCGACCACCTACAAGAGTGCCTCGCCGGCGCTCGACAAGTGCCCGCAGCGCCGTGGCGTCTGCACCCGTGTCTACACCACCACTCCGAAGAAGCCGAACTCGGCTCTGCGCAAGGTTGCCAAGGTCCGCCTGACCAACCAGGAAGAAGTGATTTCCTACATCGGTGGTGAAGGCCACAACCTGCAGGAGCACTCCGTGGTCCTGATCCGCGGCGGTCGCGTCAAGGACCTGCCGGGTGTGCGTTACCACACCGTTCGTGGCTCGCTCGACGCCGCCGGCGTTGCCAAGCGTCGCCAGGCCCGTTCCAAGTACGGCGCCAAGCGTCCGAAGGCATAAGGAGAGAGCACAATGTCGCGTAAGGGTAATACTCCGCAGCGTTCCGTCCTGCCCGATCCGAAGCACGGAAGCGAAACCATCGCCCGTTTCATCAACATGGTCATGCAGAGCGGCAAGAAGTCCGTCGCCGAGAAGATCGTGTACGGCGCCATGGACGTGATCACCGAGAAGAACAGCAGCGCCAACGCCATTGAACTGGTGCAGAAGGCTCTGGACAACGTCGCTCCGGCGGTCGAAGTCAAGTCGCGCCGCGTCGGTGGTGCCACCTACCAGGTGCCGGTCGAAGTGCGTTCGTCGCGCAAGATGGCCCTGGCCATGCGCTGGCTGATCGACTCCGCGCGCAAGCGCGGCGAGAACACCATGCCGAAGAAGCTGGCTGCTGAACTGATCGACGCCTCGGAAAACCGTGGCGGCGCCATCAAGAAGCGCGAAGAAACCCACCGCATGGCCGAAGCCAACAAGGCATTCGCCCACTACCGCTGGTGAGTTTGACGGCCTTGTAAAACAGGCAGGGCAGCACCACTTCGGTGCGTGCTGCCTCGCGGTCCCAGAAAGACTGCGCCAATCCGAAGGCCGCCGAAAGGCGGCGTTCGGCCATCCGAAATCCAAGAAATCTGAGAGGCTCCCGTGGCCCGTTCCACTCCCATCGAGCGTTACCGTAACTTCGGCATCATGGCTCACATCGATGCCGGCAAGACCACCACGTCCGAGCGCATCCTGTTCTACACCGGCAAGAGCCACAAGATCGGTGAAGTGCACGACGGCGCCGCCACCATGGACTGGATGGAGCAGGAGCAGGAGCGTGGCATCACGATCCAGTCCGCTGCCACCACCGCGTTCTGGAAGGGCATGGACAAGTCCCTGCCGGAGCACCGCTTCAACATCATCGACACCCCGGGGCACGTCGACTTCACCATCGAAGTTGAGCGCTCGCTGCGCGTGCTCGACGGTGCCGTCTTCGTCCTGTGCGCCGTCGGTGGCGTGCAGCCGCAGTCGGAAACCGTGTGGCGCCAGGCCAACAAGTACCACGTGCCGCGCATCGCGTTCGTCAACAAGATGGACCGCACCGGTGCCAACTTCCAGAAGGTCGTCGGCCAGCTGAAGGCCAAGCTGGGCGCGGTTGCCGTGCCGATGCAGCTGCCGATCGGCGCTGAAGACAACTTCAAGGGCGTTGTCGACCTGCTGAAGATGAAGGCCATCCACTGGGATGAAGCCTCGCAGGGCATGAAGTTCGAGTACAGCGACATCCCGGCCGATCTGCAGGCGGCTGCGGAAGAAGCTCGCCAGTTCATGGTCGAGACCGCTGCTGAAGCCAGCGAAGAGCTGATGGAAAAGTACCTGGGCGGCGAAGAGCTGGCCGAGGCCGAAATCATCAACGCGCTGCGTACCCGTACCCTGGCCACCGAGATCGTGCCGATGTACTGCGGCTCGGCCTTCAAGAACAAGGGCGTGCAGGCCATGCTGGACGGCGTGATCCAGCTGCTGCCGTCGCCGGTCGACGTGCCGGACGTGAAGGGCGTGGACGTTGACGACGACACCGTCGAAATGACCCGCAAGTCGGACGACAAGGCGCCGTTCTCGTCGCTGGCCTTCAAGATCATCACCGACCCGTTCGTCGGCGCGCTGACCTTCTTCCGTGTCTACTCGGGCACCCTGAACGGTGGCGACACCGTGCTGAACTCGGTGAAGGGCAAGAAGGAGCGCATCGGCCGCATCCTGCAGATGCACTCGAACAACCGCGAGGAAATCAAGGAAGTTCTGGCTGGTGACATCGCTGCTGCCGTGGGCCTGAAGGACACCACCACCGGTGACACCCTGTGCGCCGTGGATGCCCCGATCATCCTGGAGCGCATGACGTTCCCGGAGCCGGTGATCTCCATGGCCGTCGAGCCGAAGACCAAGTCGGACCAGGAAAAGATGGGTCTGGCGCTGGGTCGCCTGGCGCAGGAAGATCCGTCGTTCCGCGTCAAGACCGACGAAGAATCCGGCCAGACCATCATCTCGGGCATGGGCGAGCTGCACCTGGACATCATCGTCGACCGCCTGAAGCGCGAGTTCAACGTTGAAGCCAACGTCGGCGCGCCGCAGGTGGCCTACCGCGAAACCATCACCCTGGCTGACGTCAAGTCGGACTACAAGCACGCCAAGCAGTCCGGTGGTAAGGGTCAGTACGGTCACGTCGTGATCGAGCTGTCGCCGATCACCGCTGAAGATCGTGCCGATCCGAAGATCGCTCCGATGATCAAGGACGATTTCCTGTTCATCAACGACATCACCGGCGGCGTGATCCCGAAGGAATTCATTCCGTCGGTTGAAAAGGGCCTGCGCGAAACCATCACCAGCGGCCCGCTGGCTGGCTTCCCGGTCGTGGACGTCAAGGTGAAGCTGGTGTTCGGTTCGTACCACGACGTCGACTCCTCGGAAATGGCGTTCAAGCTGGCTTCGTCGATGGCCTTCAAGCAGGGCTTCGCCAAGGCCAAGCCGGTGCTGCTGGAGCCGATCATGAAGGTCGAGATCGTGACCCCGGAGGATTACCAGGGTGACGTGATGGGCGACGTCAGCCGTCGTCGCGGCGTGCTGCAGGGTTCCGACACCACCGGTGACGGTTCGGCCAGCATCATCAACGCGATGATCCCGCTGGGTGAAATGTTCGGCTACGCCACTGCGCTGCGTTCGCAGACCCAGGGCCGCGCCACCTTCACCATGGAATTTGATCACTACGAGCCGGCTCCGACCAACATCGCCGAAGCCGTCATGAAGAAGGGCTGAGCCTCGCTCAGCCTCTCTTGAAACCATTTACGAACAATCAAGGTATAGAACAATGGCAAAGGGTAAGTTCGAGCGCACCAAGCCGCACGTCAACGTCGGCACCATCGGTCACGTCGACCACGGCAAGACCACGCTGACCGCTGCACTGACCAAGATCGGTGCCGAGCGCTTCGGTGGCGAGTTCAAGGATTACTCCTCGATCGACGCCGCTCCGGAAGAAAAGGCACGTGGCATCACGATCTCGACCGCGCACGTCGAATACGAATCCCCGATCCGTCACTACGCCCACGTTGACTGCCCGGGCCACGCCGACTACGTCAAGAACATGATCACCGGTGCCGCCCAGATGGACGGCGCGATCCTGGTGTGCTCGGCCGCTGACGGCCCGATGCCGCAGACCCGCGAGCACATCCTGCTGTCGCGTCAGGTCGGCGTGCCGTACATCGTCGTG
>NZ_JCAFTG010000024.1:0-18498 GCF_059370035.1 Stenotrophomonas sp. YJH_SMC_37 | reverse complement strand
CTGGTCGGGTAGTGAGTCCTTTGACTGGCGACGAAGGCGTACCTCACTTGGACTCTCTGGCAAAGAACGCCGCCGCTTTTTTTAGGATTTCCCGCTCCATCTTCAGATTGGCGTTCTCGGCCCGAAGGCGGCTGATCTCGCATTCCAGGTCGGTGGCTGGCCTGCGAGCCTCAGAGGTCAACGACCGGCCAGCACGGACCGCGTCAAGCCAATTTGCCAGCGTCTTGACCGACATCTCCAACTGACGGGCCGCTGCGGCAGGCCCGAGCGACTCGGCCAACTCCACGGCTTGGTGCTTGAACTCATCGGTGTAGCTACGACGGGTGATACGGGACATAAGGGACCTCCAAGTGCGATCAAAGTATCGCTTCTTGGCGTCCGCTGACGGGCGGCCAGATCAAAGGACCCCATTGATTCCTGCCAAGCGCACCCTCATGGTTGCTTGGCAGCAGGTGAGGGCACCGAGTAACTAGGCTTTCTCAGCGGTTGAGATGGAGGATTGGTCAACTTGCTGAGTCAACGTCATGAAAACAAGGAGGCTACTGTGGCAAGCAAGTTTCTGGGGGTGGATGGGCAATACCATACGGAAGGATCGTTCTTGGGCGTGGATGGTAGGTACCACCCGAAGGGTTCCTTTCTCGGGACTGATGGCAGGTACCATCCTGCCGGATCGTTTCTAGGCGCTGACGGCAAGTACCACCGCAAAGGTGAGTTCATCGGGGCTGACGGCAAGTACCACCCAAAGGGGCAGTTCATCGGGCAGGACGGCAAATACCATCCCGCTGGATCATTCGCTGGTCGAGATGGCGGATATCACGAGCAAGGGGCCTTCCTAGGCCAAGATGGGAAGTACCATCCGAAGGGCTGCTTCTTGGGCTCCGACGGTAGGTATCATTTCGCCGGCTCTTTCCTCGGAACGGACGGCAAGTATCACTTGCCAGGAGCCTTTCTCGGCGCAGACGGCAAATACCACCCCAAAGGCTCGTTCCTTGGGATTCATGGGCGCTATGAGGAGCCGGAAGGGTTGGCCCAGCAAGAACGTCGCAACCAAAGCGGCGTGGACTGTTAGTAGCTGGCGCGGCAAAGCTTCAACTCACGCTACCTGAGTATCGGCGCATCTATGAAGTCATCCATTCGGTGCTTGAAGGCCGGGCCAACACGCCTTTTGCGTGCATGTTTTTTGCTGCCGCTGGGGCGCTGATGCTCAACAAACACTACAGGATTTCTGCTCGCGCAGTAGCTGATGCATCCCTGCTGTGCACTGATCCTGCGCCTCCGGTCATCAGCATTGCGAAGAACGACGATGGCATGGTCACATCTGATCGGGAGGGGGTCCATATGTGGGTTCAGAACGAAACACACGTAATTGACTTCATGGCACCGATCTTCAACGAGGCGGTAAAGGGCAAGGGGTATCCGGGAACTGTGCCGCGCAAGATGTTTCAGCGCCCATTGTCTACGGAAGCGGAATCCATCGAGCAGCTGCGCGTGCCCGGCGACTACTTCGCGATACCCGACGTTGAGCCGACCTCTGAACTCATCGATTGGCTCTTTGATCGATCTGCGAACGTGGATCTTCTGAACGCAGTTGATCGTTGGTTCAAAAAGTATCCAAAGAAATTGGATGAACTTAGCCTGATAAACGACTTTGGCAAGATCTACAAGCTGACTCTGCGTGCTCCTGTTATTTCAGGGGCTTGGTAACGAGCAATGAACATCCACGATGCACTGCGAGATCCCAGCCTGTCCGGCAAGCTGATGCTTGCCCTTCAGCGCGCAATCTTAGGTCAGTTCACAATTTCTGACTGGGAAGAGTTTGGATACGAAACTGGTGAGCATGACTACATCACCAATCATGAACGCTTGCGCAGAAGCCTCCACTTTGGGGACGACGACTATGGCGCCTGCGTATTTCAGGCGCTCCGATACTTCGCCAATAACAACCCTTCTACTATCGCGACGTTGCTGAAGCGAAAGGATATTCGTCTCGCTTTGGAGAATGAGTCGCCGGAGTTGCTGTATGAGCTTGGGCTGATCGAATCCCACGTACCCTCGTTGCAGGCCGAGAGCATCAGTGCTTCCCAAGTCGTTGAGCGGGCGCTCGCTGACGCTGATCACCTTCTGCTAAAGAGCGGTCCTGTCAGTTGTATTGACCGCCTTCACACTGCTCTTCACGGGTACCTGAAGGACGCGTGCCTTCGCGCAGGACTGATCTTTGATGACCAAGCATCCCTTACCCAACTATTCAAGCTGCTGCGCGCCAGTCACCCCAAGCTCCAGAATCTCGGGAGCCAGGATAAGGATGTTGTGCGAGTGCTGAACTCATTCTCCAGCGTAGTCGATGCGCTCAACACTATTCGGAATCACGCCTCGGTCGCTCACCCAAACGACAAATTGTTGGATGACGCGGAAGCGATGCTAATGGTGAACGCCACCCGGACCTTGTTTCACTACCTCAACGCGAAGGTCTAACGCGAAGCCGTCCGCACTGGGAGTTGCCGCAGTACAGGTGCGAAGGACTGCTTCTGGCCGATAGCTGACCTTGCGTCGATGAGGCGTGTGGATTGGAAGAGATTCCGAAAGGCAACTGGATTCCCATGCCAGCATTCGATCATTCCCTGGTAACCCTCCGATTCTTCGGGGACGACCTCCTGCCCGAAGAAGTCAGTGCCTTGCTCGGGGCGACTCCAACCGCATCGCATCACAAGGGCCAGGAACTCAGAGGCAACCAATCAGGCACCGTGCGTATCGCCAGGGCCGGCAGCTGGCGACTTGATGCGGAGCCTCGTGAGCCTGAAGATCTGGAAGCGCAGATCTTCGAAATCCTCGATCAACTTACCGGCGATCTCGCCGTATGGCAGTCATTGGCACGGTTCCGGCCTGACCTGTTCTGTGGTCTCTTCATGGGCAGCAGCAACGATGGTGTCTCACTTTCGCCCCGCGTCCTGCTTGCCTTGGGGCAGCGCGGCATTGAGCTCGGGCTGGACATCTACGATGCCGAGGAAGAGGTGGGCAACGCCCAACGCCAGTAGGTCATCAATTGATGATCTCCCCACTCCCCGAAGCAACAAATTCCCTCAACTGCCGAACGAACTCCGCGTCGTACAGCTCCCACTCCACAATCTCCCCCACAACCCGCAACGGCTCCGCACTCCGATACGACCGCGTCGGGTTCCCGGGAGACTTCTTGTTGGTCACATTCGGATCGTCTTCAAACGGCCCGGTCGGCTCCACCACATATACACGCGGCCGCCCCTCACCTCTAGCCATCTCCGCAGCCAGCCCGGCGCCCTTGGCAATGGTGGTGAAGTAGATGTGGTTCATCACCACGCTGTCGCGATAGTTGGACCGGAAGCCCGCGCTCAGCAACCCGCCCACCGCCAGATCAGCGCGGGTGCCGTGATAGAACGGCCCGGCGATCTGGTCGCAGGTGTCATGCGAAACGGGTGTCCATTCGGTGTCCTGCGCCATCGGCACTGCCCCTGCGTGTCCTGCCGGATCGACAGGCCGGGAGTCTAGGGCGCCCGCTGGGGCTTGCTGCAAGGCCCCATCCGGGAAATACTCTGTAAACGGGAGGCGCGGTGCGCCTCCTTTTTTTTCATTCTGCGGTGCCGCGCCCTTCCAGCTCGCGCACGGCGGTTTCCAGCGTATCCAGCTTTTCGCGGGTCTTCAGCAGCACGGCGCGCTGCACTTCGAACTCTTCGCGGGTGACCAGGTCGAGCTTGGCCAGGCCGGCCTGCAGCGCGCTCTTGAAGGTGGCCTGCAGTTCCTCGCGCGATTCGCGCAGGCCCGGCGGCACCAGGTCGCTCAAGCGTCGGGCAAGGTCATCCAGTTGGTTCAGGTCGATCATGGGGGTACTCCGTGGTGCTGGCGGGCCGTGCAGGCCACAAGGATACTGCTGGGCCGGTCGCCCGCACAGGCGTGGGCTGTTTCGCACCGGCCACGTTCAGGCGCTATCCTCCACGCCGGAAGACAGGAGATAGACGATGAAGATGGTCATGGCGGTGATCAAGCCGTTCAAGCTCGACGACGTGCGCGAAGCGCTGGCCGAGCGTGGGGTTACCGGGATCACGGTGACGGAAGTGAAGGGCTTTGGTCGCCAGAAGGGCCATACCGAGCTGTACCGCGGCGCGGAGTATGTGGTCGATTTCCTGCCGAAGGTGAAGCTGGAAGTGGCGGTGACCGATGACCAGGTGGAGGCGGTGGTTGAGGCCATCGTGAAGGCCGCCGGCACCGGCAAGATCGGTGACGGCAAGGTGTTCGTGTACGACCTGGGCAGCGTGGTGCGTATCCGTACCGGCGAGTTGGACGCGGACGCGTTGTAACCCGTTCGGCGGGATGTTGTAGAGCCGAGCCGATGCTCGGCTGCATTTCGCGCGATGCAGGAACAGCAGCCGAGCGCGGGCTCGGCTCTACAAAGAGCGGTAAAGCGGTCGAGCGAGCTCGACCCCTACCGGCGCTTGGCCCACTTGTAGAACCGCTTCCAGCCCTGGCGCACGGCGGCGACCCAGCCCGGGTCGGCCACCAGCGCGGCCTGCGCGGCACTCGGGGCCTGGCCGGTCACGCGCTGGCGCATCTTCAGCAGGTTCTTCATGTCGCTGCGGCGCATCTGCCGGCTTAGTGGATTGCGGCGCAGCCAGCGCGGGGCGCGCCAGGCGGAGGTGAAGTCCAGCAGCACCGGCACGCCGCCGCTGACCACCACGTTGGTGCCATGCAGGTCGTTATGGGTGATGCCGGCGGCGTGCAAACGGCTGAGCGCGTGCTGCAGCTGCTCGAACACTTCATTGCCCACGGCCTGCGCGGTGCTCAGGGTCTGGCCCGGGATGAACTCCATGCCCAGTGCCAGGCCACCGAGGGTGCCGAGCAGCGCGGGGGCATGCTTCCAGCCGCCGAGGCGCTGCAGCATGCGGGCTTCACGGCGCACCATCAGCCGCGCGATCAGCGAAACGGGGGTGCCGCGGTAGCGGGAATAGTCCTTGATGACCGCCTCGCGCCCGTCCAGGCAGGTGCGGTAGACATCCGGGGCCAGGAAACGCTCGCCGCGCTTGAGCAGCAGCGGGGAGGCGGCGTCATCGCCGCAGGAGGAGGATGGCAGGGCAGGAAAATGCATGTCGGGGTCTCGGACGACCCGGTGGGTGGCGCAATGCGTCAAGCGAACCGGTGTTACAGGGAGTTACTAAGTTTTCGTTAATTTTAGTACTCGCCAGTTCGCTATTCCACGATTTGTCGGAGAAATGTCGGGGTCGTGGCTGGAACAGTTCGTCGCGCAGAATCGGACAATTCTGTCTCACTTGGTCGACGGTTCTTTCAGGATCAATAGGTTGGGTGTCGCGCCGCTTCGTTCATCCTCGGCCCGCTGAACGCCACGCGCGTCCGGCTTGACCCCGGCGCACGCCCTGCCGACCATAAGCTGTTAATCCGCGACATCGGCGGCCGCCCCCTCCGGCACGTCCCCGTCCCCTGCCGCGTTCTCCACCGGTGCTGGCCGCCTGGCCGTGCATCGCCCCGTTTCCCGTTCCGGCCGCGGCTGGAGGAAAGTGCTTTGATCATCAAAATCGTCATTGCAGCGCTGTTCGTGGCCTGCGTGCTGTACATCCACTTCCGTGGCAAGGTCCGCGCGCGCTGGTCGCGCCAGCTGCTGGACCACTCCAGTTTCATGGCCCCGATCAACGTGGTCATGTACATGTTCTCGAAGGTGCCGACCACGCCGTTCCTGGACCCGGGCAAGGAGTTCCCGCAGCTGGAGCCGCTGCGCCAGAACTGGCAGATGATCCGCGACGAGGCGCTGGCGCTGCGCGACGCGCAGAAGATCGCCGCCTCCAGCACGTTCAACGATGCCGGCTTCAATTCGTTCTTCCGCCGAGGCTGGAAGCGCTTCTACCTGAAGTGGTACGGCCCGTCGCACCCGTCGGCGAAGACGCTGTGCCCGAAGACCACGGCGCTGATCGAGTCGATCCCGGATGTGCGTGCGGCGATGTTCGCGCAGCTGCCGCCGGGCAGCGAGCTGCGCCCGCACCGCGACCCGTTCGCCGGCTCGCTGCGCCTGCATCTGGGCCTGAGCACACCCAACGACGATGCCTGCTACATCGAGGTGGACGGCATCAAGAAGAGCTGGCGCGACGGCGAGTGGATGATGTTCGACGAGACCTACATCCACCATGCACACAACGAGACGCAGCAGGACCGCGTGATCCTGTTCTGCGACATCGCCCGCCCGCTGCGCTTCGGCCTGCCGGGGCTGTTCAACCGCGCGGTGGCGGCCACGCTGCTGGCCGGTGGTGCATCGCCGAACCTGCCGGGTGACCCGACCGGTGGCGTCAACAAGGCATTTGGCAGCGTCTACAAGGTGCGCCTGAAGGCCAAGGCACTGCGCGAGCGCAGCGTGGTGGCCTACCAGGTCATCAAGTGGGGCCTGGTGGTGGCGGTGATTGCGGGTATCTGGGCGCTGTGACTGTAGAGCCGAGCCTATGCTCGGCTTGATTTATCGCAACCTGTCCGAAGAGCAGCCGAGCATGGCTCGGCTCTACAGAAAGCAAAAACCCGCGCTGTCGCCAGCGCGGGTTTTTGTTTGGATCAACCCTTCAATGCAGCCTGTACGAAAGGCGGGGTCACCAGCACGCCGGTGTGCAGCGCGGCGGTGTAGTACAGCGTGTTGAAGGTCTTGGCGGCCGAGTCGGCCTGGCGGAAGTCGAAGCTGCTGTCGCCCTTGCCCGCCATGGTCACGCTCCACCAGCCGGTGGGGTAGCACGGCTGCGGGAACGGCAGGGTCTTGAACGAACCGAAGCCGGCCTTGCCCATCTCGGTTCGCATTTCGTTGATCAGCTCCAGCTGCATCAGCGGCGACTCGGACTGCTGCACCAGAATGCCGTCGTCCTTCAGGGCCTTGAAGCAGCTCTCGTAGAAGGCCTTGTTGAACAGGCCTTCGCCCGGGCCGACCGGGTCGGTCGAGTCCACGATCACCACGTCCACGCTGCCGGCCGGGCAGTTGGCCATGTAGGCCACGCCGTCGTCGAACAGCAGCTCGGCGCGGGCGTCGTCGTTGGAGTCGCACAGTTCCGGGAAGTGCTTGCGCGCCATCACGGTGACCTGCTCGTCGATATCGCACTGGGTCACGCTCTCCACGCCGGTGTGCTTGAGCACTTCGCGCAGGGTGCCGCAGTCGCCGCCACCGATGATCACCACGCGCTTGGGCGCGGCGTGGGTGAACAGCACCGGGTGGCTGATCATCTCGTGGTAGAAGAAGTTGTCCTTGCTGGTCAGCATGATGGCCCCGTCGATGGTCATCAGGTTGCCCCAGTCGGTGGTCTGGAAGATCTCGATCTTCTGGAACGGCGACTGCACCTCGTCCAGCTTGCCGGTGATGCGGTAGCCGATGGCCGAGCCGGTGCGCTCGAAGTGTTCGATGTACCAGTTGTTGCTGTCAGTCATTGGAAAACAGTCCTGTTCGGAGGGGTGGAGCCGGGCTGGCGGGCGGGGCCGCGTGGCACAGATGCCACATCCGGACGGATCGGCCCGTTCAGGTTGGAACCTGTCACGGGCGCGGGCGCGCATGATAACGAACCTGTGGGCACATAGGCGTTATCATGCCCCCCCTTTTATTGCCAACAAGGCCGACTGAAATGACCGATTGGTCCCTCGACCAAGCCCGCAAGACCTACTCGATCCCGCATTGGGCGGACGGTTACTTCGACGTGGATCAGGCCGGGCACATGGTGGTGAGACCGACCGGGGCGGACGGCCCGGTGGTGTCGCTGCCCAAGGTGGTCGATGCGGCGCGCGCGGCCGGCGCCAAGCTGCCGCTGCTGGTGCGCTTCCCGGACATCCTCGGCCAGCGGCTGGGCAAGCTGCAGGCGGCCTTCGCCCAGGCCCAGCAGGACTGGGAGTACAGCGGCGGCTATACCGCCGTGTACCCGATCAAGGTCAACCAGACCCGCGGCGTGGCCGGCACCCTGGCCAGCCACCACGGCGAGGGCTTCGGCCTGGAAGCGGGCAGCAAGCCCGAGCTGATGGCCGTGCTGGCGCTGTCGCGCCCGGGCGGGCTGATCGTCTGCAACGGCTACAAGGACCGCGAGTACATCCGCCTGGCCCTGATCGGCCGCAAGCTGGGCCTGCAGACCTTCATCGTCATCGAGAAGCCGTCCGAGCTGAAGCTGGTGCTGGAAGAGTCCAAGGCGCTGGACGTGAAACCGGGCCTGGGCGTGCGCATGCGCCTGGCCTCGCTGGGCGCCGGCAAGTGGCAGAACAGCGGTGGCGACAAGGCCAAGTTCGGCCTGTCACCGCGCCAGCTGCTGGACCTGTGGAAGTCGCTGCGTGACACCGAGTACGCCGATTGCCTGAACCTGCTGCACTTCCACATGGGCTCGCAGATCTCCAACGTGCGCGACATCGCCAACGGCATGCGTGAAGCCACCCGCTACTTCGTGGAGCTGTCGCGCCTGGGTGCGAAGATCACCCACGTCGACGTGGGCGGTGGCCTGGGTGTGGACTATGAAGGCACCCGTTCGCGCAGCTTCTGCTCGATCAACTACGGCCTGCATTCCTACGCCAGCAACATCGTGCAGCCGCTGGCCAATGCCTGCGAAGAGTTCGGCCTGACCCCACCGCGCATCGTCACCGAGTGCGGCCGTGCGATGACCGCGCACCACGCGGTGCTGATCGCCAACGTCTCGGAAGTGGAAGAAGCGCAGGAAGGCCGCGTGCCGGACCAGCACGACGACGAACCGGCGGCGATCCGCCACCTGCGCGAAATCCACGACGAGCTGGACGTGCGCCCGGCGGTGGAACTGTTCCAGGAAGCCCAGCATTTCCATGCCGAAGGCCTGGCCAGCTACGCGCTGGGCCAGATCGACCTGCCGCAGCGTGCGCGCATCGACGATCTGTTCTACGCCATCGCCCACGGCGTGCGTGCGCGCCTGAGCTATGACGAGAAGAGCCATCGCCCGGTGCTGGACGAACTGAACGAGCGCCTGGTCGACAAGTACTTCGTCAACTTCAGCGTGTTCGAATCGATCCCCGACGTGTGGGCGATCGACCAGGTGTTCCCGATCGTGCCGATCGAGCGCCTGGACGAGACCCCGGACCGCCGCGGCATCATCGCTGACATGACCTGCGACTCGGACGGCATGGTGGAAACCTATGTCGAGAACGAGAGCCTGGACAGCTCGCTGCCGCTGCACAAGATGAAGCCGGGCGAGAGCTACCGCATCGGCTTCTTCATGGTCGGCGCGTACCAGGAAATCCTGGGCGACATCCACAACCTGTTCGGCGATACCGACGCGGTGGAAGTGCTGGCCGATGCCGATGGCTATGCCATTACCCAGCAGCGCCGCGGCGACACCACCGACGTGATGCTGGACTACGTGGGTTACCGCCTGGACGAACTGCGTGCGGCCTATGCGCAGCGCGTGGCTGAGGCCCAGCTGTCGCCGGAACGCGCGCAGGAACTGTCGGACGCGCTGGAAGCCGGCCTGACCGGTTATACCTACCTGTCCGACGAACCGCTGGTGTGATGGACGGCGCCGGGCCCGCCCGGTGCCACCGTTGCCGATGAGCGCGCGCGCGACCTTCCACCTGTTCCTGCATGCCGCCGTGCCAGCCCTGCTGGCATGGCTGTTCTGGCGCAAGCGCTTTGCCTCGGCGTGGCTGCTGATGCTGCTGGGCTGGATCATCGACCTGGACCATCTGCTGGCCGACCCGATCTATGCACCAAACCGCTGCAGCATCGGGTTCCACCCGCTGCACACCGCACCGGCCATCGCGGTCTATGCCGGGCTGTGCGTGCCGAAGAAAACGCGGTTGTTCGGCATCGGTCTGATCATCCACATCGTGCTGGACGCGATTGATTGCTGGTGGATGCATCACCGCTGATGGGGTACTGAAATGCCCGGCGAAGGCGGGTAGAGTCGACTGTTAGTCGACTGCTCTTGGCTGCGGTGCCTGGAAATCCCGCGCTGCGCGCGAAAGTCGACTAACAGTCGACTCTACCGGCCTGGCGTTCCAGCGTTGACGAGTCACCCCACCGGCAACCACAACGTTGCGCGCAGGCCGGGCTGCGAATTCTCCAACGCCAACCGCCCGCCGTAGCTGGCGGCGATATCGCCCACGATCGCCAGCCCCAATCCACTGGTGCCCACGCGCTCATCCAGCCGCACGCCACGCTGTACCACCCGCGCCAGCGCCTCTGCCGCAAGACCGGGGCCGTCATCGCGCACGTCGATGCGCAGCCGCCCTTCATGGATGTCAGCGCCGACGCTGACTTGCTGCCGTGCCCATCGCCCGGCGTTGTCCAACAGATTACCCAGCATCTCTTCCAGATCCGCACTGGCACCGGCGAACTGCAGCATCGGATCGATGCCTTCCGCCGTGAACGCAATGCCGCGCTCGCCGTGCACGCGTGCCATCAACCGGCACAGCGCCTGCGCGACAGTCGCAACGTCGCTGCGCTGGCGATGGTCGGCGGCCAGTCCTGCAGCCAGGTAACGGTCGACACTGGCCTGCATGCGCGCACTCTGCTCGCGCACGGTGGCACGCAAGCGCGTACCGTCGCCGTCGGCCTCGGTGGCCAATACGCTAAGTGGAGTCTTCAGCGCGTGCGCCAGATCCTGTGCACTGGTGCGCGCACGCGCGACCATGCGTTGCTGGTGGTCCAGCAACGCGTTGAGTTCTTCACCCAGTGGTGCGACTTCCGCGCCCAGCCCCTGCGTGTCGATGCGCTGCGCATCGCCGCGACGTACCCGTTCCAGCTGTGCACCGAGGCGGTGCAGCGGACGCAGGCCGAAGTGAACCTGGCTGGCCAGCACCGCCAGCCACGCTGCGACCAGTACACCCAACGCGATGGCGGTGCGCTGCCGGAATGCGGCAACGTCGGCATCCAGCGCGCTGCGGTCGGTGGCGACCACGGCCACGAACGGTTCACTGGCACGTGGCAGGCGCACCTGCTGCACACGTGCGCGCAAGGATTGCTGCAGCGGCCCGGCCAGGTTGCGCGTGGCCGGGCCGGCGGCCGCGGCCGCCAGCGTTTCATCCCACAGCGAGCGCGACTGCAGCAGAACGCGGCCATCGGCACCGGCTATCTGCCAGTAGGCACCGGAGAACACGCGCTGGAAACGCGCGTCGTTGGGTTCCTGGCGCAGCTGCAGCTGGCCGTCGGAAGCAACTTCCATCTGCGCGACCAGCGTCAGCATGTCCTGCTGCAGTTCGTGATCGAGGCGGTCGCGCGCGCTGCGCTTGAACAGTTCGCCCAGCAGCGCGCTGGCCAGCAGCGAAACCAGCAGCAGGCCGACGCCGCCAGCCAGCAGCAGCCGCCGCCGCAGCGAGGGCTGCCGCGTCACGGCGCCGCCAGCCGCCAGCCCTGGCCGCGCACGGTCTGGATCAGTTCGGTGTCGAGCTTGCGGCGCACGCGCCCGAGCAGCACATCCAGCGCGTTGGAGTCCGGGTCGTGGCCGCCTTCGAACACCTGCTCGCCCAGGCGATCACGGCCGATCACCTGGCCGCTGTGGTGGATGAAGTAACTCAGCAGGCGGAACTCCTGCGGGCTCAGCGCCAGCGGCTGTCCGTGCAGTTCGAAGCGGCCGGCGTTGACGTCCAGCTGCAGCGGCCCGCAGTGCAGGCGTGGGCTGGCATGGCCATGGCTGCGGCGGATCAGGGCGCGCAGGCGCAGCACCAGTTCGTCGGCCTGGAACGGTTTGGTCAGGTAGTCGTCGGCACCGGCATCGAAGCCGGCCAGCTTGTCGTGCCAGCGCCCGCGTGCGGTCAGCACCAGCACCGGAAAGCTGCGGCCATTGCCGCGCCAGCGCTCGATCACGCTCAGTCCGTCCAGCCCGGGCAGGCCCAGGTCAACGATGGCCGCCTGCAGGTCTTCGATCTGGCCGATCTCCTCGGCCTGGCGACCATCGGCAACCAACTCCACCACATAGCCGGCCTGTTCCAGCAGGGGCACCAGGCGCTGTGCCAGTGCGGCATCGTCTTCGGCCAACAGGATGCGCATCAGTCGTCGAGCTCCGTCTTCAGCAGCTTTCCGCTGCGCGCATCATAGTCCAGCTCCACCACCACGCCGTCGCCGCGCAGGATCTCCACTTCGTAGACGCCGTCATCCAGCTCCACTTCCAGCAGCTGGCCCGGGTAGCGCTTGAGCGCATCGCGCACCACGCTTTCCAGCGGCACGTAGCGGCCCTGCTGCACGGCGCGACGCGCGACCTGCTGCGCCGGGTCCTGGACGGGCGCGGCGGCGGTCGGGGCGTTGGCCAGGGCCAGCAGCAGGGGCAGGGTGGAGAGCATCGGGGCGCAGGGAGGGCTGTAGGAACAGGCGTGAGTGTGCCGGGGGTGACTAACAGCTGGCTAACAGTGCCGGCTAAGGCGCTGTTAACCACGGGGTGCATTGTGGCGTTGCCGGGATGGTCCGGCCACGAACACGAACAGGAGAACCCCCATGTTGAAGTCGCTCACCCTCGCCACTGTTGCCCTGCTGACCGTCGCGCCGGCCGTACAGGCCGCGCCGCTGGGCATGGCCCAGGTTGAACAGACCCTGCGCAAGGCCGGCTACACCCAGATCCACGAGATCGAGCGCGATGACGGCCTGTGGGAGGCCGACGTGAGCCGCGCTGATGGCCGCTTCAGCGAGGTCTATGTGGACCCGAAGACCGGCGAGATCTTCGACGAGCACAGCGGCCGCGCGCTGCTGACCACCGAGCAGGTGCTGGCACGGGCACAGGCGCATGGCCTGCGCGAGATCCATTCGCTGGAACGCGATGGTGCGACCTGGTCGCTGGAGGCCCGCAATGCACGCAACCAGAAGGTGGACGTGCGCCTGAGCGGTTATGACGGCCGCATCCTGCACAGCGAGCGCGATGGCTGGCTGGATTGACGTTTGCCCATGTAGAGCCGAGCCCATGCTCGGCTTTGCGGCCAACCGTAGCCGAGCATGGGCTCGGCTCTACAGGAGCTGGCTTACCAGCCGTACGGCGGCGGGTAGTCCCAATAGCCCGGGCCGCGGCCGTAGTAGCCGCCATACGGACCGAAGAACCCCGGTCCCTTGCCTTCGCTCACGTGGATGTTGACGTTGACCCCGTGGGTCTTGCCCTCATCGGTGGTGTAGTTCTTGCTCAGGTTCAGCGTGGCCGCGTTGTAGTGGCTGTTGCCACCGTTCTTCGAATAGCCGATACCGGTGGTGAAGCTGCCGGACACCTTGACCTTGTCGTCGGTGACGTCGGCGATCTTCGCGTCGTCGTGCACGCGCGGGCCGCTCTTGTCACCGTAATAGGTGCCGGGCGGGTCCTGCTGCAGGGCCGGGTCGTTGAGGTAGCGCATTGGCGCCTGCGGCAGCGTCAGGTCCAGGCCAGCGGCCTGCGGCGCAGTGGCGCCAGCGGCGGACTGGGCCAGCACGGTTCCCGGCAGGGCCAGGCACAGCAGCAGGGTCAGGGGGCGGATCATGACGGCGCTCCAGCGGACAGGTGGCCACGCAACACGCGGCGGTACAGGCCGACGCTAGCAGGGGTTGCTTGAATGATGCCTGTCGGCACCGGATTGGGGTAGAGCCAGGCCGTGCCTGGCCGCAGGTCACAACCGCCCGAATCCGAACAATCCCTCCAGCGCATGCCTGCGCCGCTCGATCCGGGCCCGCAGCAGCTGCGCGCCGATCATCGAATAGGTGATGCCGTTGCCGCCGTAGGCCATGGCGAAATGCACCCGCGGCCCCCACTGGTCGTGCGGGCCAAAGAACGGCAGGCCGTCGGCGGTTTCAGCGAAGGTGCCGCCCCAGGAGAACGCCGGCACCGGGTCCAGCCGCGGGAACCAGTGCAGCAGCTGATCCATCAGCTTGTCGGCCTTGTGCTGCACGCGCCGGTCGCGGCGAGCCGGAATGTCGATGGCGTCATCCAGCCCGCCCACCAGCAGGCGGCGGTCGCCGGTGGCGCGCAGGTACAGGTACGGGCGTGCGCTCTCCCACACCATGGTGTTGCGCAGCCGGCCGAGCGCGCCCGCATCGATGGGATCAGTGATGAAGGCATAGCTGCTGCGGTTGCGTGCGACCCGCTGCTCGAGCCAGCGCTGGCTGGCGTAGCCCATCGCCAGGACCACATGGCGGGCGCGGACAGTGGCGCCGGCCTCGGTCATTGCGGTTACGCCTTGCGCGCCGGGCTTGAGCGTGTGCAGCACCGTGCGGTCGTGCACATGGCCACCGCGCCGGCGCACCCGTTTGAGCAGGCCGTAGGTAAGGCAGTAGGGGTCAACCCGGGCCGCCTGGCGGGTCAGCAGGGCGCCACCGGCGTCCACGTCGAAGCGTTCGCGAAGGGCTTCGCGGTCCAGCCAGCGGGCGTCCAGTCCAATGCCGCGGCGCGCAGCACCTTCGGCCATCAAGCGCGGCACGTCGCGCCGCCGGCTGGCCAGATACAGGCTGTCCATCTGCCGGAAATCCACGTCCTTCAGCCCACGTGCCACCTCGCCCAATGCCGGGATCGCATCGGCACAGGCACGGTAGGCCAGGGCGGCCGCATCGTTGCCATAGCGCTGGGCCAGCTCCAGCAGGTGGGTGTCGATCTCGTACTGCAGCAGCGCGGTGCTCGCGGCCGTGCTGCCCCAGCCGATGTCGCGCTGCTCGATCAAGGCCACGTCATGGCCATGCCGGGACAGCTCGTCGGCGATGAGTGAACCGGTGATGCCGCCACCGACCACCAGCACGTCGCAGCGCAGGTCCTTTTCCAGCGGCGGGAACGCCTGGATCAGTCCGTTGCGTATGGCCCACCACGGGTAGCCACTTTTCAGGTCCATGGAGTGTGCTGCTCAGGCGGTCGGGTGGCCGGTATGCGGGGTCTGGATCAGTTCGGACAGATCGAAGCCCTGCAGGCGCGCTGCGGCCAGATAATGTTCCTGCACGGTGGCGTCCAGCTGCGGCTCGCGTGCCAGCAGCCACAGGTACTTGCGATCCGGGCTGCCCACCAGCGAAACGCTGTAGTCCGGGGCGATCTGGATCACCCAGTAGTCGCCCTTGGCGAACGGCAGCCAGCGCAGGCCCTTGGGCAGGAAACTGACCTCCAGGCGCGCGCTGTCGTTGTCGATCGCGCAGGCCTCGCCGGTGGCCTCTTCGATCTCGCCGTCCATGCGGCAGCGGTTGGTGACACCGACGTTGCCGTTGTCGAGCAGGGTGTAGTGCGCCGACACGTCGGTGCAGCCTTCCGGCTCGTGGCGCATCGGCAGACGGGCGATCTCGTACCAGGTGCCCAGGTAACGGGGCAGCTTGAGGTCGGCGACGGTCTTCAGCGGTGGGTGGTCGGTCATCGGCAGTGGTGGCAGGGGTGGGTCTCCACGATGCCGATGGGCTCGCCATGGGCGGGTGAAGCCGGGGCGATGGCCGTGTCCAGAACGTTCCGTCGCCGCTGCGGCGTGCCCGTTGTCGCCGGTGCGGCGGTATGCTGCCGCCAGCGCCGTGTTTTCCTGATCCAACCGAAGTGGAGGTGCCGATGTACCAGGTGATCCTGTTGAAGAGTGAATCCGCGTTCGCACGCGAACAGTGGCCGCAGGTCGATGACCTGGTCGACTACGAGGGCGTCAGCTACAGCCTGCGTGCCGGCCCGCGCCAGCCGCTGCCGACCGACCACGACTGGTACCCGGTGGCGGTGTATGCGCCCGATGAGATTACCGAGGAAGAGTTCCAGGACTGGTATGCCCTGCAACAGCCGACGGTGGAAGAGTTGCGCCTGAAGTACTGACGCGCGACGCTGACGGGGCCGCCCATCCGCTGTTGACCGCCTGTGCCGTATAGTCGCGCGCAGGCGCGGTGGTCCGCGCGAACTGGTATGTCTGGCGTGTCTTCTTTCCTGCGATCGATCCGTGCACGGGGGCCCTGGCTGGCCCTGCTGCTGTGCACTGCCTTCCTGCTGTCCGCACCGGTGCTGGCACAGGATGAGGACCCCACGCCGAAGCAGCAGCTGGCGGATATCGATGCGAAGCTGAAGGAAGTCGACCGCAAGCGTGGTGATGCCGCGGCCATCGAAACATTGGCCATGCTGTCCGAGGATGCTTCGAAGGCCCGGCGTGACGCCGAGGCGCTGGAGAAGTCGCTGCAGCCGCAGCTGGACCGCCTCGACGAACAGCTGGCGCAGTTGGGCACGCCTGCCGAGGGCGCCACCGAGCCGCCCGAACTGGCGGCGCAACGGCGCACCCTCAACAAGCAGCGCGATGGGCTGGCCGCATCGGTGGCGCAGGCCAAGGCCAGTGCCGTGCGTGCACAGCAGCTGGCGGCGGACATCGAGCAGCAGCGCACCGCACAACGTACGGAAGAACTGGGCCAGAAGGTCGCCTCGCCGCTGTCGCCTGCGTTGTGGAGCAAGGTGGCCGAGCGCCTGCCGATCGATATCGCGCGCGTTGCGCCGTTGGCCGAGCAGGGGCGTGACGCGCTGGTCGCCGGCATCCGCACCAATGGCTGGGGTACGCCGCTGCTGGGCCTGCTGGCCGCGCTGGTGATGATGTTCCCGCTGCGGTTGTGGCTGCGTAGGCTGGGGCGGCAGTTCGCCGCGTCCAAGCGCGCGCCGGACGGTCGCCTGCGTCGATCCGGACTGGCGATGTGGCTGCTGCTGGTGGGCACGCTGCTGCCCGGTTATGCCGTGGTGGTACTGATGGCGGCGCTGGATGCCATCGATGCCATCGCGCCGCGCCTGCAGGTGGTGGCCGACGGCCTGGAGACGGCCACGTTCCGCGCCGCCTTCATTGCCGCGCTCAGCGCCTGCCTGCTGGTGCCCAAGCGCCCGTCATGGCGGCTGTTGAACCTGGACGACACCGCCGCGCTGAAGCTGCGCAAATACGCCTGGGGCGCGGCGGCGCTGGCCTGGCTGAGCACGGTGCTGGTGGCCCTCGACCAGGCTACGCGCACCAGCGACGTCACCACGGTGGCGTTGGACGGCCTGATTGCCCTGACCTACCTCGGCCTGATCATGGCCATGCTGGTGACCCTGGCGCGCCTGCATCGGCGGCAGACCGCCGAGGCCGAGGCCAAGCTGGAGGCACAGGCCGATGGCGTGGGTGCGGCAACGCCGGTGCGCCGCAGCAGCTGGCTGGTACTGGCACGCGTAGCGGGCAACGTCGCGGTGGTGGCCGCCATCGCCGCGACGTTGATGGGCTACCTGAATTTCGCCAAGTTCGTGAACCAGCAGCTGATTGGCGGCAGCATCGTGGTGCTGGCGGCGACCCTGCTGTTCAAGTTCGTCGATGACCTGAGCACCTGGATGCTAAACGCCGACAGCAAGGTCGGCCAGACCATCCTGCTCAGCACCGGCCTGAGCGTATCGCGGCTGGAACAGGCGGGCGTGCTGCTGTCGGCGGCGTTGCGCACCATCGTCGTACTGATCGCGCTGCTGGCGCTGGTGGCACCGTTCGGCAACATCGGCGCGGTGGTGGAGCGCTTCTCCTCGCTGTTCACCTCTGGATTCGACATTGGCGGAACCAAGCTGGAGCCGGTGCGCATCGTGCTGGCGGTGCTGGTGCTGCTGGCTGGCCTGGCCGTTACCCAGCTGGTACAGCGCTGGCTGACCGACACCTATCTGCCCAAGACCGAACTGGACCTGGGCGCACGCAATTCGGTCAGTACGGTAGCCCGCTATGTGGGCATCATCATCGCGGTGATCTGGGCGCTGTCGGCGATGGGCCTGCAGCTGAGCAAGCTGGCATTGCTGGTCAGCGCGCTGTCGGTGGGTATCGGTTTCGGCCTGCAGGTGATCACCCAGAACTTCGTCTCCGGCCTGATCCTGCTGGCCGAGCGGCCGGTGAAGATCGGCGACTGGGTGAAGCTGGGTGACCAGGAGGGCGACATCCGCCGCATCAGCCTGCGATCGACCGAGATTCAGGTGGGCGACAAGTCGACGTTGATCGTTCCCAACTCCGAGCTGGTCACCAAGACCGTGCGCAACATGACGATGGGCAACAACCAGGGCCGCATCCAGATCCAGTTCGCGGTGCCGCCCAGCACTGATGTCGGCAACCTGCGGCAGGCGCTGCTGGATGCGTATACCGCGCACGCCAACGTGTTGCAGCAGCCGGCACCGACGGTTTACATCGACAGCATTGCCGGTGGCCAGATCACCATCAACAGTTTCGCGTACGTGGCCAGCCCGCGGCAGGTGTATGCAACCCGCAGCGATCTGTACTTCAGCCTGCTGCAGATCCTGGCGGAGCGGAACATCCCGCTGTCGACCCCGACCGACATCCACATCACCCGCGACCCGCAGGAGTAGGGGGTGTTCTGCAGGGCTGCGCCCTGCACCCGCGGTAGTGCCGGCCGCTGGCCGGCAACTTCAACAGCAACAGCAAAGGCTGGTTTCCTGAGGGATGGCGGGGTGGGTCCGGTTGCGGGGGACGCTGCAAGTACGTCCATGTAAGCTCGGTCGCCGCATCCATGCGGCTCACGCCCCCGCAACCGGACCCACCCCGCCTTCGACAGTTTTCCGCGATCTGTTGGAAATACTATTGGGGTCAGATCCGTTTTCCGTAGGAAAACGGATCTGACCCCATTTT
>NZ_JCAFTG010000023.1:0-25755 GCF_059370035.1 Stenotrophomonas sp. YJH_SMC_37 | reverse complement strand
GCGACAGCGTATGAACCTGCCTCAATCCTTGGATGGCTTGCGCTTTGCGTCTTGCGCCGCCTGCTCTTCCCGGATCAAGGCATCGAGTTTTTTTAGGTAGTCGGTCTCCGCACGCAGATAGGCGACTTCCTTGAGCAGCTCTTCGCGGCTCATCTCCTCAGGTGGCTTGGACGAACGGGTCTTTTTCATCGGCTTTCGGGGCGGCGGCGGAGGTGGCGCCAACGCTTGGGCACCGCCCTCAGCATACAGGCGCCGCCACTGCCCCACTGCGCCGGCATCGCCAATCTGGAAGTAAGTCGTGGCCTCCCGCCCGGACATACCGTCCTGACTCATCTTCTCCAGGACAGCCAGCTTGAACGCAAAGTCATAGGATCGGGCCTGGCGGCGAAACCCGCGCCAACCGTGCAGCCGGTACGTAGCCACCCAGCGCCTGACCGTGGAGGCCTCCAGGCTGTGGCGACGAGCAACGGCTTTGACCGATGTGGAGGTCTTGCAGGCCTCTTTGGCGACCTGCAGTTTGAAACGAGCGTCGTATCTGTTCATGTATCCCTCGGGGTTGGATCTGGCGTCCAACTCCCGGGGGTCACTTCATGGACGGGTTTACGGCGTGTCCTGCAAAGGCCCGCCCGTCCCGCCCATCACGTATCAATCAAGGCGCTGACGGAGCGCTTGATAAACCCTATTCCGCCAACATCGCCGTCAGCTTCTCCCGCGCCGGCCCTGCCAGCTTCGGGTTATCCAACGCGAAACGGATCGTCGCCTCCACCAGCCCCAGGTGCGTGCCACAGTCGAAGCGGGTGCCCTCGAAACGATAGGCATCGACTTCTTCGGTCTTCAGCAGCTGCGCGATCGCATCGGTCAGCTGGATCTCGCCACCGGCACCGCTGCCGGTCTGCTCCAGCAGCTCGAAGATCTTCGGGCTCAGCACATAGCGGCCGACCACAGCCAGGTCGCTGGGCGCGTCCTCCGGCTTCGGCTTCTCCACGATCTGCGAAATGCGGCCCTTGCGGCCATCGAACGCCTCGGTGGCAACGATGCCGTAGCTGGCGGTCTTGTCATGCGGTACGTCTTCAACAGCGATGACGCTGGCGCCACTGGCCTCGTTGAGGTCGGCCATCTGCTTCAGTGCGCCGTCGCCGCGGTTCCAGATCAGGTCATCCGGCAGCAGCACCGCGAACGGTTCGTCGCCGATCACGGCCTTGGCGCACAGCACCGCGTGGCCCAGGCCCAGTGCTTCGGCCTGGGTCACGAAAATCGCGCGCACGCCATTGGGCAGCACATGACGGATCATCTCCAGCTGCTCCTGCTTGCCGGCGCGCTCGAGCTTCTGCTCCAGCTCGTAAGCCTTGTCGAAGTAGTCGGCCACGGCATGCTTGTAGCGGTTGGTGATGAACACCAGCGTGTCGCAACCAGCTTCGATTGCCTCATCGACCGCGTACTGGATCAGCGGACGATCAATGATCGGCAACATTTCCTTCGGAACCGTCTTGGTTGCCGGCAAGAAGCGCGTCCCGAGCCCTGCCACTGGAAAAACTGCCTTGCGAATTCGCTTGCTCATTGGTGCCTGTTGGCCTCACGTGCCGGAAAGGGCACGACTTTAGCGGATGAAATGTAAGCATCCTGTTCGATTGGCGAGAACTCCGGCATTGTCGCGAACAGGATCTCCTGGATGCTGGTGGTGTCGTAACCAGCCACGGCATCGCGCAGGCGCGGAACATTGCCCAGCACCAGGTCACGTGAGAACGCGCGCACACCGGCCTCGAGAATCTTCGGGTGCGCGGTGGAACGATAGTCCTCGTCCGAATAGAACAGCGTCTCGTGCAGCTTCTCGCCCGGACGCAGCCCGGTGTAGATGATCGGAATGTCCTTGTACGGCTGCTTGCCGGCCAGGCGGATCATCTGCTCGGCCAGTACGCGGATCGGCACCGGCTCGCCCATGTCGAGGGTATAGATCGCACCGTGCGACGCCGAGGCGGCGGCCTGCAGGATCAGCTGGCAGGCCTCCGGGATGGTCATGAAGTAGCGGCTGACTTCCGGGTCGGTGACGGTCACCGGCCCACCCCGCAGGATCTGTTCGCGGAACAGTGGCACCACGCTGCCGGCCGAGGCCAGCACGTTGCCGAAGCGCACCGTGACGAAACGGGTATGCGTGGACTTCTGGTCCAGGCTCTGGCAGATCATTTCCGCATAGCGCTTGCTGGCGCCCAGCGCATTGACCGGGTCGACGGCCTTGTCGGTGGAAATGAACACGAAGTGCTCGACGCGCGCTTCCAGGCAGGCGCGGGCCACGTTCTCTGTGGCCAGGATGTTGTTGCGCACCGCCTCGCGCAGCTGCCGCTCCAGCACCGGTACATGCTTGTAGGCGGCGGCATGGAAGGCGGTGTCGACGGGATGCAGCGACAGCGCATGGCGGATCACCGCCGGGTCGCCGCAATCGCCCAGCACTGCTTCAACCTCGACGTCCGGGAAGCTGCGTCGCAGCTCACCCTCGATGGTCAGCAACAGCAGCTCGCTGATCTCGAGCAGGATGATGCGACCGGCACCGTGACGCGCGCACTGGCGGCACAGCTCGGAGCCGATCGAGCCGCCAGCGCCGGTGACCATCACCGTACGCCCGCCCAACCAGCCACGGATCAGGTTCCAGTCCGGCATGATCGGCTTGCGGCCGAGCAGATCCTCGATCGCCACTTCCTTCAACTGCCCCGGCAGCGACTGGCCCTGCAGGATGTCGCTGAGCTTGGGCACGGTGCGGAACGGCACGCCGGTGCTTTCGCAGATGGCCACGATCCGCTGCATGCCTGCGGCGTCCAGCGAGGGGATGGCGATCACCAGCAGCTTGGCCGCCGTCTCACGGACCACGGTCGGCGCATCGTCCAGGGTGCCGAGGATCGGCAGGCCCTGCAGCTTGGCACCGCGCAGGTGCGGCGCATCGTCCAGCAGGCCGACCGGCTCGAAATTGCCTGAACGGCGCAGGTCACGGACCAGGGTCTCGGCGGCCTGGCCGGCACCCAGGATCAGCACGCGACGCGCGGATGAGTCCGACTGCAGCGCCTGGTAGTCCTTCCAGGCCCGGTACAGCAGGCGCGGCGCGCCCAGCAGCGCCGACAGCGCGAACGGATAGATCACCAGCACCGACATCGGCACGCCATCGAAGCGCTTCCACATCAGCACCAGCACGATGGCCACCATGCCGATGAAGCTGGCCTTGAAGATGTTCAGCAGGTCGCTGACGCTGGCGAACCGCCACAGCCCCCGATAGAGGCCCACGCGCCAGAACACCAGGCCCTGCAGCAGCAGCACCAGCGTGGTGTCGACGTTCCAGAGAGGGAGCTCGGGGGCGTTGGCCAGGATCGAGTACCGCCCTGCATGCAGCAGCTGCCAGCATGCCCAGACCATGAACAGGTCGTGGCAGACGATGGCCGAACGCGGCATCAGGCCGAGGATTCTGTCCCGCCAGGGTGAAGCCATAAGTCAGGTATTTCCTTTTCGGTGGCGCAATCCATTGCGCAGGAGGAGCCAGAGGACGCTCAGCGCAATGAACCACGCGATCGCCACGGCAGCCTCCCACCTCGGCTGCAAGTTGGAGCAGACATTAAGCACTGTAATACTGAACAGGCCCAAAGCAAAGTACATCCCTGTTACCCGGGCGTGACTGGCTCCTGCCTGCACCGCGCGCTGGTAGACATGCTGGGTATGGGGTTCCATCCAGCGTTGTCCTGAAATGATGCGCGCCAGCAGTGTGAAGCCCGCGTCCACAAGGAACGGCGATGCCGACACAAGCAGCAGTATCCAGTTGATGTCGGTCTTGACACTGGCCAGTGCCAGCACCGCCGCAACCGCATAACCCAGCGCGCCACTTCCGACATCGCCCATGAAGATCCGGGCCCGTGGGAAGTTGAACGGCAGGAAGCCCAGGCACGCCAGGCCCAACGCGATGGCCGCCAGCGAGTACGGCCAGGGCAGCAACGGCGCCAGCCCCAGGGCCACCACAACGGCCTGGCTGGCCGCGATGCCGTTGATCCCATCCATGAAATTCCAGATGTTGATCAGAGAGGCAGTGAACAGCAGGACCAACACGGCCAGCAGCCAGCTGCCACCATGCACCCTGACCAGCGCGGCCAGCAGCGCGGCGGCGATGAAATGCACCATCAGGCGGCGCATGGCCGGAAGCGGCCGATGGTCATCCCACCAGCCGATACCCGCCACCAGCGCCAGGCCAAGGGCGGCCACGAGCAGGCTCGGAAGCGCTGCGGGCCAGGCCCACATGGCAACACCGGCGGTCACCAGCAGGCTGATGACGATGGCGATGCCGCCACCTCGAGGGGTCGCTACGCTGTGACTGCGGCGCTCGCCCGGCTGGTCAAACAGTTGCCGGCGCAGCGCATAGCCCCGCGCCGCCCAGGTCAGTGCCGCACTCAGCAGGGCCAGGCCCAGCAGCGCGCCCATCACGAGCCACGGCATGGATCAGAGCACCGCGTAATTCAACAGCGGCTTGACCGTACCCCACTCCTTGCAGCTCGGGCACTGCCAGTGATGGGTGCGCGCCCCGAAACCACAGCGGGTGCAGCGATAGGCCGGGTTGCGTACCAGCAACTGGTCGGTGATGTGCTTGAGGTCGTGCAGGGTCGCCGTGGAATCAGCGCCTTCAGCAAGGGTCAGGTCGATCAGCGCGGACTCGCCACGCACCGACGGGCGGTCCTTGAGCTGGCGGCCCAGGTAGGCACGGGCCGGGGCCACGCCCTCCTGCTCTTCCATCAGGCGGGTCAGCGCCAGCACCGGAGCAATGCCACGGTAATGCTCGGTCATCTCCGACAGGAAAGCGCGCGCGCCTGCCAGATCACCCACCTTGCGGTAGTTCTGCATCAGCGCCGGCAGCAGCTCCGGCAGGTACTCCGGATCATTGCGCGCAGCACGCTCGAACGCGCGTACGGCCGCTTCCGGATTGCCCGCGTCGGTTTCCAGGCGCCCTTCGATGATGCCGGCACGCACCGACATCGCATCGGCCTGGTAGGCCCGGGCGATCGCCGCCCTCGCCTCTTCCAGCTTTCCGGCACCGCGGAAGCGTTCGGCCAGTTCGCACTCGAACTGCCCGATCAGCTTGCCCATCGGCTCGCCGGTGACGTCCTCGAAACGGGTCGCGTTGTCGATCGCCTTTTCCCAGTCACGCTCGGCCTGGTAGATGCCGATCAGGTGCTTGAGTGCCTGCGGGGCACGCTGGTCCAGCTGCGCCAGTTCGGTGAACACGGTCTCGGCACGGTCCAGCAGGCCGGACTTCATGTAGTCCTCGCCCAGCGCCAGCAGCGCCTGCACGCGTTGCGCATCGCTGAGGTCGTGCCGGTTGACCAGGCCCTGGTGCAGGCGGATGGCGCGATCGACTTCGCCGCGGCGGCGGAACAGGTGGCCCAGCGCGACCTGGGTCTCGAAGGTTTCCTTGTCCAGCTCGGCGATGTGCAGGAACAGCTCGATGGCCTTGTCCGGCTGCTCGTTGAGCAGGTAGTTCAGGCCACGGAAGTAGGTGCTGGACAGGCGGCTGACCTGGTTGTCACCGTGGCGTTGACCACCACGCCGTCCGATCACCCACCCGGCCAGTGCGGCCAGCGGAACGAACAGGAAGAACCAGAACCACTCGGTGACGAAATCCATCTTCGATCAGCGTCCATCAAAAGATTGAGGGGAGGCAACCGGTGCCGGCGTGGCGGCAGCGGACTTGTTGGCGCGGCGCAGCTGGCTGTAGAGCGGAATGACCACGCTCACCAGCACCAGGCCAGCACCAACGATGACGCCGATCAGCAACGCGGCAATGATGGCCACGCCGACCGAGGTCTTAAGCTGGGTGAACAGCAGGTTGATGGTCATCTCGTCCATGTTCATGGCACCGATGATCAACCCAACAATGAGTACCGCCAGCAGGACCAGCAGACGAAAAACCTTCATGCGACAGCTCCAGTGGCAGGAGTCCGTAGCTTATCCGACTCGCGGCTGGATTCGCACGCGGTGGCGCGACGGGAGGCTCAGGCCGGATCGGCGTCCAGCGGCAGCACACTGCTGACACGCTCGCGCAGTTCCTTGCCCGGCTTGAAATGTGGGACGTGCTTGCCCGGCAGGGCAACCGACTCGCCGGTCTTCGGGTTGCGACCCAGGCGCGGCGGCCGATAATGCAGCGAGAAGCTGCCAAAACCACGAATTTCGATGCGATCCCCGGCGGACAGCGATCCGCCCATCATTTCCAGCAACGACTTCACCGCCAGATCGACATCATCGGCCTTCAGGTGCGCCTGGCGGCGCGCAAGGATTTCGATCAGTTCGGATTTGGTCATTACCGGCTCACATCAGGGGTATCTCAGCCTGAAACGGCCCGGGCAAGGCCCGGGCCGTCCAGGAAACAACGAACAGCCTAAGGCCGATTACTCGGACTTGTTGCCGTTCAGCTGTGCACGCAGCAGTGCGCCCAGCTGGGTGGTGCCGCTGGAAGCCGAAGAGGACTGGTATTCCTCCAGCACTTCGCGCATTTCCGCGTCGTCCTTGGCCTTGATCGACAGCTGCAGGGTACGGCCCTTGCGGTCCATGCCCACGAACTTGGCTTCGACCTTGTCGCCGACCTTCAGGTGCTGGGTGGCGTCGTCAACGCGCTCGTTGGCGATGTCGCGGGCCGAGACGTAACCTTCGATGCCGTCAGCCAGCTCGATGATCGCGCCCTTGGCGTCGACTTCCTTCACCACGCCTTCGACCTTGGAGCCCTTCGGATTGGCAGCCATGTACTGGCCGAACGGATCCTGCTCCAGCTGCTTCACGCCCAGGGAGATGCGCTCGCGCTCCGGATCGACAGCCAGGACGACGGCGTCCAGGGTATCGCCCTTCTTGAAGTTGCGAACGACGTCTTCGCCGGTGGTGTTCCAGCTGATGTCGGACAGGTGGACCAGGCCGTCGATGCCGCCGTCCAGGCCGATGAAGATGCCGAAGTCGGTGATCGACTTGATCTGGCCCGACACCTTGTCACCCTTCTTGTGGGTGGCAGCGAAGGTTTCCCACGGGTTGGCGGCAACCTGCTTCATGCCCAGCGAGATGCGGCGACGCTCTTCATCGACGTCCAGCACCATCACTTCGACTTCATCACCAACCTGCACAACCTTGGACGGGTTGACGTTCTTGTTGGTCCAATCCATCTCCGAGACGTGCACCAGGCCTTCGACGCCCGGCTCGATCTCAACGAACGCACCGTAATCGGTGACGTTGGAGACCTTGCCGAAGACGCGGCTGTTGGCCGGGTAACGACGGCCGATGTTGTCCCACGGATCCTCGCCCAGCTGCTTCAGGCCCAGCGAAACGCGGTTGCGCTCGCGGTCGAACTTCAGCACGCGGACGTCCAGCTCGTCGCCGACGTTCACGACTTCCGACGGGTGACGCACGCGCTTCCACGCCATGTCGGTGATGTGCAGCAGGCCGTCGATACCGCCCAGGTCCACGAACGCGCCGTAATCGGTCAGGTTCTTGACGACACCCTTCAGGATCGCGCCTTCCTGCAGCTTGTCCATCAGCTGCTCGCGCTCTTCCGAGTGCTCGCTTTCGACGACAGCGCGGCGCGAGACCACGACGTTGTTACGCTTGCGGTCCAGCTTGATGAGCTTGAACTCGAGCTCCTTGCCTTCCAGGTAGGCCGGATCGCGCACCGGGCGCACATCGACCAGGGAACCCGGCAGGAAGGCGCGGACATCCTTGATGTCCACGGTGAAACCACCCTTGACCTTGCCGCTGATGCGGCCGGTGATGGTTTCGTTCTTTTCCAACGCTTCTTCCAGCTCGTCCCACACCATCGCGCGCTTGGCCTTCTCGCGCGACAGGACGGTTTCGCCGAAGCCGTTCTCGATCGAGTCGAGGGCGACCTTGACGATGTCGCCTTCGGCGACGTCGATTTCGCCAGCGTCGTTACGGAACTGTTCGATCGGCACGATGCCTTCGGACTTCAGGCCAGCGTTGATCACCACGACGTCGCCGCGGACTTCAACAACGGTACCGCTGACGATGGCGCCCGGCTTCAGCTTGGCCAGGTTGGCCTGGCTGGCTTCAAACAGTTCGGCAAATGATTCGGTCATTAGATTTACTCTGTTGGACACATGGGTCGGTGGCGTCCCCTTCAGGGGAATGGCGACCGCCCGCCTGTTGGTCGACCCCGGAAACGCAGGTCGTGTGTAGTAGGAAAACCGCCACGCATCATTGCGCGACGGAGCGGGTACAGCACTGCTTTGCGCGACCACTGCCGATGCGGCTGGCAGTGCTCCCGCGCGAACGGATCAGGCAGCCGGAACCGGAAGCAGATCCATCACTCGGGCAACGACATCATCGATGCCGATGCCTGTGGTGTCGATGAGGACAGCATCGTCTGCCGGCTTCAGGGGCGCCACGGTACGCTGGGCATCACGGGCGTCGCGGGCCATGATCTCGCGCAGGAGGTCATCAAAGTTAACAGAAACCCCCTTGTCTTTCAACTGCTTATGCCGGCGCTCGGCGCGCTCCTCGGCGCTGGCGGTCAGGAAGACCTTGTGGGGGGCATCCGGGAAGATCACCGTGCCCATGTCGCGGCCGTCGGCGACCAGGCCCGGCAGCTCCCTGAATGCGCGCTGCCGCTCCTTCAGGGCGGCCCGGACCTCGGGGATGGCGGCGATGGCGGAGGCCAGGGCGCCGGTGGTCTCCAGGCGCAGCTCGTCGGTGGCATCGGTGCCGTTGACCATGACCCGCATGGCATCGCCCTGCTCGACAAACTGAACATGGGTATCGAAGGTGCAGCGCACCAGCGCCGAGGCGTCGGAGGTGTCGATGTCGGCCCAGCTTGCGGCCACGCCCACCGCCCGGTACAGCGCACCCGAATCCAGGTAATGCCAGCCCATGCGGCGCGCGATGATGCGGCTGATGGTACCCTTGCCGGCCCCGGATGGGCCGTCGATGGTCAGGACGGGAGCGAGTGGATTCATGGGGGTCCCAGAGCGTGTGAAGGGGTCATTCTAGCCCCTGCCAGACGCCCCCAGCGGGGTCTTTTGTGCAACCACTTGAAACCACGAGGAAAAGCCCGGTAGAATGGCGGGCTTGAACGAGCGTCAACTGCCGATTGTCTTTCGCATATCGCGGCCACGCTCCACCCGAACAACTACTGTTTACGCCGAGGTATGCCATGAAAGTCCTGTCCTCCCTGAAGTCGGCGAAGGCCCGTCACCGCGACTGCAAGGTCGTCCGTCGTCGCGGCAAGATCTTCGTCATCTGCAAGTCGAACCCGCGTTTCAAGGCGCGTCAGCGCTAAGCCTCACAGCCTTCCGGCTGCGGCTGGCCCTACGCGGGGCCGACCCGATGCAAGAAACCGCCTTCGGGCGGTTTTTTGTTTATGCGGCTTTTTCCTGCCGTTTTTGCTGTAATCGCCTTTCTTGACCACTGGGGAGTAGATCGAGATGAAGCGTTACCTGTCCGCCCTGGCCGTGATGGCCACCCTGGCCGCCGCCACGCCGGCGCTGGCCGATACCCTGCTTGTCGACCGCGCCCGCGAGAAGCCGGCCGGTGCCCTGCCCGTGCGCGGCCAGAGCATGCAGCAGGTGCAGGCGCAGTTCGGCGCGCCGAGCGAGCAGCTGCAGCCGCGTGGCGGGCAGAAGCGGCAATGGCCGACCATCAACCGCTGGGTGTACCCGCAGTTCACCGTCTACTTCGAGAAGCAGAAGGTGATCGACGTGGTGGCCAACCAGGCGGACCCGAACGAAATCGGCCCGAAACCGCCGATCCGCTGATCCCCTTACCCGCCGTGGGCGGGCCTGTGTAGCGAGACCATGAACCAGACCCTTCGTTTTCCTGCCGAGTGGGAAGCCCAGAGCGGCGTCCTGATTGCCTGGCCCACCGCCGATACCGACTGGGCTGACCGCCTGGGCCAGGTGGAAGAGACCTACATCGCCCTGGTCGCGGCCATCACCCGCTTCCAGCCGGTGCTGATCTGCGTGGCCGACGACGATGTGGAGACCTACGCCGAGATGCGGCTGCGCTCCAACCGCATCGACATGGACAAGGTCCACTTCACCACGGCGGCCTACGACGATACCTGGCTGCGTGACTCCGGCCCGATCACCCTGCGCCGTGCCGATGGCGGTTTCCAGCTGCTGGATTTCCGCTTCACCGGCTGGGGCGGCAAGTTCGACGCCACCCTGGATGACCAGCTGGTGGGCGTGCTGGACCAGGCCGGCGTGTTCAACGACGCGCCGGTGCGCAGCATCCCGTTCGCGCTGGAAGGCGGCGGCATCGAGACCGATGGCGAAGGCACCCTGTTGACCACCTGGAAGTGCCTGCACGAGCGCCACCCGGACCGCGACCGTGCAAGCCTGAGCGCCGACCTGGCCAACTGGCTGCAGCAGGACCGCGTGCTGTGGCTGGACCACGGCTACCTGGAAGGCGACGACACCGACGCCCACATCGACACCCTGGCCCGTTTCGCCTCGCCTGACAGCATCGTCTACCAGGCCTGCGACGACGCGAGCGACTCGCACTACGCCGAACTGCAGGCGATGGGCAACGAACTGGCCGCGCTGCGTACCAAGGATGGGAAGCCGTACCGCCTGTTCCCGCTGCCGTGGGCACAGCCGGTGATCGACGAAGGCCGCCGCCTGGCGGCGTCGTACGCCAATTACCTGATCATCAACGGCGCGGTGCTGATGCCGGCCTACGGCGATCCGGCTGATGACCTGGCCCGCGACGTGCTGGCCCAGGCCCATCCGGGCCGCGAGATCGTGCAGGTGCCCTGCCGATCGCTGATCTGGCAGAACGGCAGCCTGCACTGCATCACCATGCAGCTGCCGGAAGGGCTGTTGAAGGCATAAGCCGGACCGGTAGCGCCGGGCCAAGCCCGGCGAGCGCAGCGACGACCTGAAAATCCGCCGGGCATGGCCCGGCGCTACCGTGTGCGGACGCCATTCAGCGCGCAACACGCTGCGGCCGCCCATCCGCGCTAACATGCAGGTTTTCTCCCGCAGGAACGCCCCGCATGAACTCGCGCAGCCCCCTTACCGTCGCCCTGGTCCAGGAGCGCAACCACGGTGACGCCGCCGCCAACCTGGCGGTGATCGAAGCACGCGTGGCCGAGGCGGCTGCGCAGGGTGCCAAGCTGGTGCTGCTGCAGGAACTGCACAACGGTCCGTACTTCTGCCAGCACGAGTCGGTGGACGAGTTCGACCTGGCCGAGCCGATTCCCGGACCGAGCACCGAGCGCCTGGGCGCGCTGGCCAAGAAGCATGGCGTGGTGCTGGTCGGCTCGCTGTTCGAGCGCCGCGCCGCCGGCCTGTACCACAACACTGCGGTGGTGTTCGAAAAGGACGGCACCCTGCTCGGCAAGTACCGCAAGATGCACATCCCGGACGACCCGGGCTTCTACGAGAAGTTCTACTTCACCCCGGGCGACATCGGCTTCAAGCCGATCGATACGTCGGTGGGCCGCCTGGGCGTGCTGGTGTGCTGGGACCAGTGGTACCCGGAAGCGGCACGCCTGATGGCGCTGGCCGGCGCCGAGCTGCTGCTCTACCCGACCGCGATCGGCTGGGACCCGGACGACGTGCAGGACGAGAAGACCCGCCAGCGCGACGCCTGGGTGCTGAGCCACCGTGGCCACGCCGTGGCCAACGGCCTGCCGGTGCTGAGCTGCAACCGCGTCGGCCACGAGGCGTCGCCGCTGGGCGCGTCGGGCATCCAGTTCTGGGGCAACAGCCACGTGCTCGGCCCGCAGGGCGAGTTCCTGGCCGAGGCCGGCACCGAGGCCACCGTGCTGCTGTGCGACGTCGACCTGCAGCGCAGCGAGCATGTGCGCCGCATCTGGCCGTTCCTGCGTGATCGCCGCATCGATGCATACGGCGACCTGCTCAAGCGCTACATCGACTGAGCCGGAGCCCGCGCATGGCCGTCCTCATCCGTGATGCCGGCCCGGCCGACATCGACGCGATCACCGCAATCTACGCGGTGGAAGTGACCGATTTCGTCAACACCTACGAGTACGACATCCCGGACGCGACCGAGATGCTGCGCCGCATGCGCGACATCATTGATCGTGGCTTCCCCTACCTGGTCGCCGAGATCGACGGCCAGGTGGCGGGCTATGCCTATGCCAACACCTATCGCACCCGCATTGCCTACCAGTGGACCGTGGAGAACTCGGTCTACGTCGATGCCGCGTTCCAGGGCAAGGGCGTCGGCACCAGCCTGCTGCAGGCCCTGATCGATGCCTGCGTGGCGCGTGGCTACCGGCAGATGGTGGCCGTGATCGGCGAACCGACCAACACCGCCTCGATCAAGCTGCACGAACGCTTCGGCTTCGAGCTGGTGGGCGTGTTCCGTGGCCTCGGCCGCAAGCATGGCCGCTGGCTGGACACCGTGCAGATGCAGCGCGCGCTCGGCGATGGCGCCGAAACCGCACCTTTCAATGAATGAACCCATGACCGAAACCCTTCCCGAGACCGGCGACGATCTGTTCGCCGGCCAGCCGGTGCGCGTCGTCGAACGCGACGGCGTGCGCTACACCCTGCTGGGCACCGCCCACGTTTCGCGCGCCAGCGTCGAAGCAGTGGAGAAAGCCATCGACAGCGGCCGCTTCGATGCCGTTGCCGTTGAACTGGACCCGCAGCGCCTGCAGGCGCTGAGCGACCCGGATACGCTGGCCAAGCTCGACCTGGTCGAGGTGATCCGCAAGGGCCGCGTCGCCCTGTTCGCCGCCAACCTGGCCCTGTCCGCCTACCAGCGCCGCTTGGCCGAACAGCTCGACATCGAGCCCGGTGCCGAGCTGAAGCGCGCGGTGGACCTGGCGCGCGAGCGCAACCTGCCGGTGCACCTGATCGACCGCGAGGTCGGCCTGACTTTCCGCCGCGCCTCGCAGCGGCTGGGCTTCTTCGGCAAGCTGAAGCTGGTTGCCGGTCTCGGCGCCGGCCTGTTCTCGTCCGAGGAAGTGGGCGAGAACGAGATCGAGAAGCTCAAGCAGGGCGACATGCTGGAATCGAGCTTCGGCGAGTTCGCCAGCGAGAGCCCGGCACTGTACGAGACCATCATCGGCGAGCGCGACCGCTACATGGCCACGCGCCTGCGCGAGGAACACGACCCGCAGCAGCGTGAAGTGCTGGCGGTTGTCGGTGCGGGTCATCTGGCAGGCCTGGCGCGTTACCTGGAAACCGACACCGAGGCACCGGCACCGCTGCGCGCCGAGCTGGAGGCGGTACCGAAGAAGCGCAACATTCCGTGGTTCACGCTGGGCATCCTGGCCATCGTGGCGACCGGCATCGGCGTGGGCTTCTACCGCGGCGGGCTGGGCGTGGGTACCGAACTGCTGGCGACCTGGGCGATGTTTACCGGCGGCTTGGCGGGCCTGGGCTGCCTGCTGGCAGGCGGTCACCCGCTGAGCATCCTCACCGCGATCGCGGTGGCCCCGTTCAAGCCGTTCCGCCTGAGCATCCCGACCGGCGCATTCTCGGCCTTGGTGGAAGCGCGCCTGCGCAAGCCGGCGTACGAAGACTTCCTCAAGCTGCGCGACGACGCGCAGAGCCTGAAGGGCTGGTACCGCAATCGGGTCACGCGCGTGGTGCTGACGTTCATGCTGACCAACATCGGCAGCATGCTCGGCCTGTGGCTGACCACGTTCAAGGTGTGGGGCAAGGTGGCGGGGTAACGTCCCGCCACACGTAGCTATACTCCGCATTTAAGGAAGGAACAGTCCAATGGATGCATACGATGCGCTGATGCGCGATGGCTTCGTGGTGGTGCGACAGGCCATCGCACCCGCACTGGTCAGGGACATCAACGAGCGCATCTCGCGCTTCAAACAGCGCAATCCAAAGGCGGTCTCGCGCAACCTGGACGACCACCAGCGCATGTATCGGGTCGTCAACCTGCACCTGGCGGTGGATGCGATGACCCGCCTGCTCACTGACAACCCGGCCATCGACGTCTGCGATCGCTTTCTCGGCGAACCGACCACGCTCTACACCAGCCTCTACTACGAGCGCGGATCGGAGCAGTCATTGCATCGCGATACGCCAGTGTTCTGCACGTCCCCGGGCGAGCGCTACATGGGGGTATGGACCGCGCTGGATGCGGTTGACGAAAGCAATGGCCCCCTGCGCGTGGTTCCGGGTAGCCACCTGTTGCCGCCCATCGATGTGCAGGCACTGCGACGCGAAGTCTTCGGCGACGGCCCGATCAGCGCCATGTCGCCGGAGGGCTGGGCCGCCTATCAGGATGCGGTGGCGCGCCAGTGCGAAGACGCTGGCCTGAAGCCGCAGTCGGTGCACGTGCAGCCAGGCGATGTGATCGTCTGGCACCCGCAGCTGTTCCATGGCGGCGCCCCGCATCCCTCTGCCGGAACCCGCCGCAGCGTGGTCATGCACGTGACCCCGAAGTCGATGCCCGTGGGTCACATGGATGTTTTCTACGGGCAAACCCCTCCGCTGGCCAAAGCGCCTTGGCGCTATTACAGGCGTGGTCAGCGTGAGATCGCGCGATTCGGGCAGGTGGATTTCGGTCACGAGTACACGCGCCGGACCTGGTTCCTGCGCAAAGCCTGACTCAAGCCAAAAAAAGGGGGAGGCCGCCCCACTACGACCGGCCTCCCCCACACCACAACACGTTGTCGCGCATTACAGCCGGGCAGCGCCCGGCTCTACCCTCTCCACACCTCGCGCGCGGCGGATCAGCCGCGTCACCGCACTGCGCAGGTCATCCAGCACTGCATAGATGGTCGGCAGGAACAGGAGGCTGACTACGGTCGAGAACGCCAGGCCGCCGGCAATCGCGCGCGCCATCGGCGCGTACTCCGGACCATTGCCGAACATCTGCGTGTTGGTCAGCGAGATCGGCACCATCGCCAGGATCGCCGTGCCCATCGTCATCATGATCGGGCGCAATCGCTCGCGTGAGCCCTCAACCAGCGCCTGCGTGCGTCCCATGCCGCCGCGCCGCAGGTTGTTGATGTGCTCGATCATCACGATGCCGTTGTTCACCACCACGCCCATCAGCACCAGGATGCCGATGAAGGACATGATCCCGAACGAGGTACCGGTGATCCAGAACAGCCAGAACACACCGAAGATCGAGAACAGCACGCCACTCATGATCGCCGCCGGGAAAAGCAGCGACTCGAACACCGCCGCCATCACCACGTAGATCATCACCAGCGCGATCAGCAGGTTGAACACCATCTGCTGCATCGCTTCGTCGTCGTTGCCGTAGTCGCCGCCATCGAAGGTGAAGCCATAGCCGGCCGGGAAGTTCATCGGCTTGAGCACCGATTCCATCGCCTTGCGGCCATCCGGTGCGGTGACCTTCTCGGCCAGGTTGGCCTTGATGGTCAGCGTGGTCTGGCGGTTGGTGCGACCGATCTGGGTGGCCGAAGAGCCGACGTCAACGGTGACCAGGCTCAGCAGCGGCACGCTGCGACCGTCGCCGGTGCGCACGCTGAAACCGGCCAGGTCTTCCGGGCTGCTCTGCTCGGCGCCAGCGAAACGCACCCATACCGGTACTTCATTGTCGCCGCGGCGGAACTCGCGCATCGGCGCACCGCGCAGGGCCAGGCCGACGAAGCTGGCGACCTGCTCGGCATTGAAGCCGAATGCGGCGGCACGCTCGCGGTCGACGCGCACCTTCAGCTCGCCGCCCTTCTCGCCGTTGTCGATGCGCACGTCGCGCAGCTCGGCACGCTGGGCCAGCAGCGGCACCACTTCCTGGCCGATCTCCTGCAGCATCGAACTGGAGTCGCCCACCAGCTGCACCTGCACGCCCTGGTTGCCGCCACCGCCGCCATCACCGCCCTGGTTGCCGACGAAGTAGTCGGTGCGGGCCGACTTCGGCAGGCCCTTGCGCAGCTCTTCCTGCAGCGCCTTGATGTCCTTGGCGTACTTCTCGTCCAGGGTGACCACCGTCGAGCTGCCTTCCTGCTCGCTGTACCAGGAGTACACCTGCTTGACGTGCAGGCGCTCGCGGTTGGCGTCGATCCAGTTCTCCACGCGCGCCACCTCCTCGGACATCTGCCGATAGGTATAGGCGCCCTTCCACATGTAGCCGATGAAGATGTCCTTGCCGCCATCACCGCCGAACATGTCGACCTTGGTCAGCTTCATCGGCACCAGGCTGACCAGCACCACCAGCACGATGCCGAGCAGGCTCCAGCCGCGATGGTGCAGCGACCAGTCCAGCAGCCTGGCGTAGCGGCGCTGCAGCCGCGCGATCAGGCCGGTCTGCGAGTGCACCAGCTTGGGCGTGGCCATGCGCGCGGACAGCATCGGGATCAGGCTGACCGCGACCAGCCACGAGGCCAGCAGCGAGACCGAGATGGTGATCGCGATCTGCGCCATGAAGATGCTGATGTTGTTGGTCTCGCCGAACAGGTTCGGCACGAACACGATGCAGTGGCACAAGGTGCCAGCGCTGAGCGCGATGGCCACGTTGCGGGTGCCGATGATCGAGGCCAGGCGCGGCTGTCCCGGCATGCGCTCGCGCTCCTGGTAGATGCTCTCCACCACCACCACGGCGTTGTCGACCAGCATGCCCACCGCCAACAGCAGGCCCATCATGGTCAGGATGTTCAGCGTCACCCCGACGAAGTACATGAAACCCAGGGTGATGGTGAAGCAGATCGGAATGGCCAGGGTCACCATCAGCGTGGACGGCCAATGGCGCAGGAAGAAGAACAGCACCGTGATCGACAGGATCAGGCCGACCGCACCGGCCTCGGCCAGTTCCAGCAGCGAGGAGGTCACCGCCCTGCCCTGGTTGTCGATCACCTTGATCTGCACGTCGCGCATCGATGCTTCGGCACGGATCGACTCGACTTCAGCCAGCGCCGCGCGCGACACCTCCACCAGGTTGGCGCTGCGCTCCTTGAAGATGTCCAGGCCGACGGCCGGGTTGCCGTCCAGGCGGCGCCCGTAGTTCATCCGCGCCGGCTTCAGGCGCACGTCGGCGATGTCGCCCAGGCGCAGGCCCTTGGCGTTGATCACCAGGTCGCGCATTTCCTGCAGGTCGGTGATCTCGCCCACCGGCTGCACGCGCACGCGCTGGCCGTTGTCGTCGATCTGGCCGGCCGAGATCGAGAAGTTCAGCGTGCGCAGGCGCTCGCTCAGCTCGTTGATGCTCAACCCATGCGCGTTGAGCCGGTTCGGATCGATGGCGATCTCCACCTCGTTCGGCGGCGCGCCGGTGATGTCGACGCGGGCCACGCCGGGGATGCGCTCGATGCGCCGCTTGAACTCGCGGTCGAGCATGTCGTAAGCGGTGGTCAGGTCGGTGGTGCTGGCCAGGCGCACCTTCAGCACCGGCTGGTCGCTGCTGGACCACTTGAACACGTTGTAGCGCTGCAGGTCATCGGGCAGGTCGCTGCGGATCGCATCGATGCGCTCGCGTGCATCGGACGCGGCGATGGCGATGTCCCGGTCCCAGTCGCTGAACTCGATGAAGATCAGCGCCGCCTCGGAGGTCGCCGACGAGCGCATCCGCTTGATGCCGGTCATCGTCGCCAGCGATTCCTCCACCGGGCGGATGATGGTCCGCTCCACTTCCTCCGGGGTTGAACCGGTGTACGGAATCTGCACGAACAGGAACGGCGCGGAGATGTCCGGCAGCGCTTCCAGCGGCAGCCGGAACGAGGCGATCAGGCCAATCACCACCAGTGACACGAAACACATGATGGTGGTGACCGGACGGCGGATGGAGAACTCGGCAACACTCATGCCGGTTCCTCCGCACCCGCCGCGCTGCCTGCTGCACCCGGCTCGATCTCGCCGACGTGCTTGCGGCCACGCTCGCGGTAGTAGGCATCACCGCGCCGATCCATCAGGTCGTATACCACCGGGATCACCAGCAGGGTGAGCAGGGTCGACACCAGCAGGCCACCGATCACGGTGATCGCCATCGGCGCGCGCACTTCGGCACCCTCGCCCATCGCCACCGCCAGCGGCAGGAAGCCGAACAGCGTGCACAGGGTGGTCATGATGATCGGCCGCAGGCGCGAGCGTGCCCCTTCCACCAGGGCCTCGTGCTTGGCCACGCCGGCCTCGCGCAGCTGGTTGACCTTGTCGATCAGGATGATCGCGTTCTTGGTGACCAGGCCTACCAGCAGGATCAGGCCGATGAACACCACCACCGAGATGGGCTTGCCGGTCAGTGCCAGCGCCAGGATGGCACCGACCAGCGCCAGCGGAATGGTGAACAGGATCACGAACGGATGCAGCAGCGATTCGAACTGCGAGGCCATCACCAGGTAGACCAGGAAGATGGCCAGGCCGAAGGCGAAGATCAGCGACTTCGCCGCCTGCGCCAGCTCCTCACCCTGGCCACCGATGTGCAGGCCGACACCCGCGCCCAGCGGCTGCTCGGCCACCATCTGCTGCACTTCGCGCATGGCCGCGCCCAGATCGATATCGCGCAGGTTGGCCGACACGACGGCCACCCGGGTCTGGTCAGCGCGATGGATCTCGCTGGGACCAGTGGTGGCGACCACGTCGGCCACCGCGTCCAGCGTCACCGGACGGGTACTGCCCGGATTGACGATCAGCCGGCGGATGCTCTCCACGCTGGCACGGTCGCCTTCCTGGGCACGCACCAGCACGTCGATCTTGCGGTCGCGGAAGCTGTAGCGGGTCGCCACGTCGCCGCGCACCTTCTTCACCACCACGTCGGCGATCTGGCGGGTGGTCAGGCCCAGCGCACCGGCACGTTCCTGGTCGAAGCGGATCTGGATTTCCGGGAAGCCCTCTTCAACCGTGGACTTCACGTCGGCGTAGTGCGCGTTGCCGCGCAGCATTGCCGCCAGGCGCTGGCCGGCCACTTCCAGCGTCGCCATGTCCTGCCCACGCAGCTCGATTTCCAGCGGCGTGGAGAAGCTGAACAACGCCGGGCGCGCGAAGTCGACCTGTGCACCCGGATGCTGGCCCATGGTGTCACGCAGGCGCTCGGTGATCTCCGCCTCGGTACGCGCGTCGCCGCCGCCTTCCATCACCACGGTCAGCTTGCCGATGTTCTCGCCGCTCTCGGTTGGGCTGGCATCCAGGCGGGTGCCGCTGCCGCTGACGCCATACAGCGAGGCCACGCCCTCGCCGTTGCCGTGGGCCAGCTGCAGCTCGCGCACCAGCGCATCGGTCTGCTTCAGCGGCGTGCCGGCCGGCAGCTTCACCGTCATTTCGAAACGGTCCTGCGCCAGCTGCGGGATCAGGTCGGCACCGAGCATCGGCACCAGTGCCATGGTCGCCACGAAGATGATCGTGGCCACGCCCAGCACCTTGCCGGGATGCGCCAGCGCGCTCGGCAGCAGGCGCAGGTAGCCGCGCTCGGCACCGGCATAGGGCTTCATCGCCAGATCGCTGGCCTTGCGCATCACCGGGCCAACCACCGCCACCACGCCACGCCACGCCCGCACGACCAGCCAGGCCAGTGCATAGAAGCTCCAGCGCGCGGTCGCCACGGCACCACGGCGCCCCAGCGCCACCGGCTTCTGCCAACGGTTCTGCGGCTGCCACGGTTCGTTCGGTGCCTCTTCCGGGAACGCCAGCGGCGGCCGTCCCTTCAGCGAGCTCAGCATCGGGATCAGGGTCATCGACACCAGCAGCGAGATCGCAATGGCGATCGCCACGGTCATTGCCTGGTCGCGGAACAGCTGGCCGGCGATGCCATCGACGAACACCAGCGGCAGGAACACCGCGATGGTGGTCAGGGTCGAGGCGACCACGGCCATGCTCACTTCGCGGGTACCGACGATGGCCGCCTGCAGGATACCCAGGCCACGCTCACGCGCCTTGGCAATGCTCTCCAGCACCACGATCGAGTCGTCCACCACCAGGCCGGTGGCCAGCGCCAGGCCGCCCAGCGACATCACGTTCAAGCTGAGGCCGAGCTGGCCCATGAAGAAGAACGTGGCGATGATCGAGACCGGCAACGACAGGCTGATCACGAAGGTGCTCCAGCCATCGCGCAGGAACAGGAAGATGATCAGGATCGCCAGCAGGCCACCGATCACCGCATCCTTCTTGACGTCGGCGATGGCGTGCTCGATGAAGCGCGACTGGTCCTCGATGGTGGTCATCTCGACATCGGACGGGAACGTGCCCTTGATCTGCTCCAGGCGCTTGCGCAGCGCTTCGGCGGTGGACACGGTATTGGCGTCGCCTTCCTTGTAGATCGCCAGTTCCACCGATTCCTTGCCGCCCAAGCGGATCACCGCTTCACGCTCCTTGTAGCCCTGGCGCACGGTGGCCACGTCCTTCAGGCGCACCGGCACGCCGTTGGCGACCACGCTGGAGCCACTACCGGACGATGCGCTCTGTGCCGCCGACGCCGCCGCGATGGCGGCCGCCGACCCGGTCGACGCGGCGATGTTGAACATCTGCTGCAACGCCGAGTCGGCCGCGCTGCCGTTCGAGCCCTGGGTGGTGACCAGCAGGTTGCGGATTTCCTCCAGGTCGGCGAACTGGTTGACGGTACGCACCAGGAAGCGCTGCGAGCCCTCCTCCAGGCGGCCACCGGAGATGTTGATGTTCTCGTCCTTCAGGCGCTTGATGACGGTGTCGATCGGCAGGTTCAGCTGGGCCAGCTTCTGCTGGTCGATGTCGACCTGGATCTCGTCCTCGAGGCCGCCACCGACCTTGACCGCTGCCACGCCGGTGACCGGCTCCAGCTTCTTCTTCAGGTCTTCATCGGCATAGCGGCGCAGGCCGGTCAGCTCGCGGATCGCATCGGCATCGGTGGCTGGCGCGTCCTTGCTCGACAGCACCAGACGCATGATCGGCTCGGTGGATGGATTGAACCGCAGCAGTACCGGGGCCTTGGCCTCCAGCGGCAGGTTCAGCGCTTCCATCTTGTCGCGCACCTCCAGGCTGGCCTGGTCCATGTTGGTGCCCCAGGCGAACTCCAGCACCACATCGCTCTGGCCGGTGCGCGAGACCGACTTCAGCTTGCGCAGGTTCTTGACCACGCCCACCGCTTCTTCGACCGGCTGGGTGATCAGGGTTTCGATTTCAGTCGGCGCCGCACCGGTGTACTCGGTGCGCACGGTCAGCGTCGGGTAGCTCAGGTCGGGCAGCAGGTTGACCTTGAGGTTGCCCAGCGCGATCAGCCCGAACAGCAGCAGGGTGACCGTGCACATGGCGATGGTCACGCGGCGGCGGGTGGCGAATTCCACCAGGCCGCCGCGCATGCCGGCGGCGGCGCCGTCGCTCGCCGGCGAGGCACCGTGGTCGTGGCCCGGGGCGGTCATTGCTTGCTCCCGGCCTTGTCTGCCGGCTTGGCGGCCGCTGCGACCGTCTTCGCCTTTGCCTTCGGATCGGCGATCACCTGCACTGCGGTGCCGTCGCGCAGCGCGACCTTGCCGGCGGTGACCACCTGATCACCGGCCGCCAGGCCATCACGGATCTCCACCCACGGGCCCTCGGCGTAACCCAGCTTGACCGGAACGCGTGCGACCTTGCCTTCGCGCACCCGGAACACCGCCGGCTCACCGTCGTCGAGCAGCGCCAGGCGCGGCACCACGAGCGCATCGGCACGCTGGTCGTAATCGATGCGGATGCGCCCGAACATGCCGGGCTGCAGCGCGTGCGCGGCGCCATCGAAGGCACTGACCACGCGAAACGTGCCGCTGCCCGAATCCACCACCGGCGCGATGCGGTCGACGGTGCCGGTGAAGCTCTGGCCCGGCAACGCGTCGGCGGCCAGGGTTACCGGCTGACCGGCGCGCAACGTGGCCAGCTCGCGCTCGGGCACGTTGAGGGTGGCTTCCAGGCGCGAGTTGTCGACGATGCGGAAGATCGGCGTGTTGATCTGGACGAAGTTGCCGGTCTTGATCGAGCGCGAGGCGATCACGCCGGAGATCGGCGCCACCACCGTGGTATAGGACAGTTCCAGCGTGGCCAGGCGGTACTGCGCGCGGACGTTCTCCAGGTCGAAACGCAGCTGGTCGACATCGGCCGCACTGACCATCTGCTGACCAACCAGTTTCTGTGCACGCTGGTAGTTGTTCTCCAGCTTGCGCATCTGCGCTTCGCTCTGGGCTACGGCCAAGCGTGCGCGGTCCGGGTCCAGGCGCACCAGCGGCTGGCCGGCGGTGACCCGCTGGCCTTCCTCGACCAGCACCGCCAGCGCCACACCGGAGGTCTTGGCCACCACCTGCGACTCGGCGCGTGGTTCCAGCGCGGCGGTGCCTGTGTAACTGGCCGCGACCGCGCGATGGCTGGCCACGGCCACTTCGACCGGGACCGCATCGACCTTCTTCTCCTCCTTGGTGTCGGCGGCCTTGGCTTCGGAATTGGGCCCTGCGGCGCAACCGCCCAGCAGCAGGGAGGTGGAGATCAGCAGTGCGGCAGCGCAGATTCCGCTGCGACGGCCAGACAGGAAGGTTGGGTGCGACATCGTCAGGTCCCTGGAGGATGCGTGGACAGGTGTGGTAGCAAAGTAATGCACCACTTCACGGCAACACCATATCCCAAAGGTCATGGTGTCTTCACGCCGCTGGTCGGCCCGACCCCATTTCAGCTAGATGAAACCTGAGGCTATACTCGGGTCGTTCCGTACCCCACGCCGGAACGACCAGACCCGAATCCCCGGAAACGACACCATGCGCCCGCAGCCGCTCGCCGCTTGTCTCGCTCTGGCCGTCCTCCTGCCCCTTGGGGCCGCCGCACAGCCCGCTCCTGCTCCTGCCACACCCGCTCCGGCCCCGGCTCCTGCCGCGCCCACCGGCAACTTCGACAATGGCCGCGTGCTGGCCTACACCTGCCAGGGCTGCCACGGCATCACCGGCTACAAGAACGCTTACCCCAGCTACCGGGTGCCGAAGATCGGCGGCCAGACCCAGCAGTACCTGGCCCAGGCCCTGGCCGAGTACCGCCAGGGCAAGCGCCGGCATCCAACGATGCAGGCGCAGTCGATGAGCTTCAGCGAACAGGAGATCGCTGATCTCTCTGTTTACCTGTCCACCGTCAAGTAAGGCCCGCCCATGTCGAAAGCCGCGCATCCGATGCGTCATGCCATCGCCCTGTCCGTTGCCCTGCTGCTGGCCGCCTGTTCGCAGTCGCAGGTGGAAAACAGCGAGAAATCCGCCGCCGACCCGGGCCACGCCAGCGGCGAACACGGCTCTTCGTCTTCGGCCGGCCTGCCCGCAGGCCGCGAGGCCGCCGGTGAAGCCCGCGCCAGGGTGAAGGGCAAGGCCACCAACCAGAGCTGCATCGACTGCCACGGGGCCGATGGCAATGCGCCGATCGATCCAACCTACCCGAAGCTGGGTGGGCAGTACGGCGACTACCTGGCGCATGCACTGCAGGCCTACCGCGCCGGTGAACGCCAGCATGCGCTGATGACGCCGCAGGCGAAGGACCTCAGCGATCAGGACATCGCCGATCTGGCGGCGTATTTCGGCAGCCGGCCGAGCCAGCTGCGGGATCTGCACGGGGTCAAATGACGGCCGGCCCCCCGGTCGGTGCGGACCGTCGGTTGGTAGGTGCGGACCGTTGGTCCGCACAGATTCCGGATATCCACGCATGGCGTGGATCTGCTGAGCCGAGCGTGGGCTCGGCTCTACATCAATCGGCGCGATCGCTGGCGCCGGTCAACGCTCAGCCTTCCAGCTCTTCCCAGCGCGCGTACGCGGCATCCAGCTCGGCCTGCACCTTGGCCAGCTGCTGGGTGTGCGCCGTCACTTCAGCACTGCTGCGGGTGTAGAACGACGGGTCGTTCATCGCCGAGGTCAGGCCTTCGACATCGCCTTCCAGCTTCTCGATGGTCTTCGGCAGCTGCTCCAGTTCGCGCGCTTCCTTGTAGGCCAGCTTGCGCTTGGGTGCGGCCGGAGCTGCGGTAGCCGGGGTGGCCGGCGCAGCGGCCGCCGGCTTGGCCGCAGGGGCCGCGGCAGGCGCTGCGATGCTGGCCGCATAACGCTGCCAGTCGCTGTAACCGCCCACGTACTCGCCGATCACGCCATCGCCCTCCATCACCAGCGTGGAGGTGACCACGTTGTCGATGAAGTCACGGTCGTGGCTGACCAGCAGCAGGGTGCCGGTGTATTCGCCCAGCAGCTCTTCCAGCAGCTCCAGGGTTTCCACGTCCAGGTCGTTGGTCGGTTCGTCCATCACCAGCAGGTTGGACGGCTGCGCGAACAGCTTGGCCAGCAGCAGGCGGTTGCGCTCGCCACCGGACAGGCGGGTAATCGGCGCACGCGCACGTTCCGGGGTGAACATGAAGTCCTGCAGGTAGGCATGCACGTGCTTGCGCTTGCCGTTGAACTCGAGGAAATCGCGGCCTTCGGCGACGTTCTCGATCGCGCTCCAGTCTTCGCGGAGCACCGCGCGGTACTGGTCGAAATACGCGATCTGCAGGTTGGTGCCGGCGTTGACTTCGCCCTTGGCCGGCTGCAGCTCGCCCAGCAGGAGCTTCAACAGCGTGGTCTTGCCGCTGCCGTTGGGGCCGATCAGGCCGATGCGGTCGCCGCGCAGAATGGTCGTGGTGAAATCGCGGACCATGGTGCGCTCGCCGAAGGCGAACGAAATGTCCTTGACGTCGATGACCTTCTTGCCGGAGCTGATGCCCTGCGCGGCTTCCATCTTGACGTTGCCGCTGAGATCACGGCGCTGCGAACGCTCCACGCGCATCGCCTTCAGGCGGCGCACGCGGCCTTCGTCGCGGGTGCGACGGGCCTTGATGCCCTGCCGGATCCAGACTTCTTCCTGCGCCAGCAGCTTGTCGAAGCGGGCGTTTTCCTGCGCCTGCGCGTTGAGGCGTTCCTCGCGGCGGCGCTCGTAGTTGGCCCAGTCGCCTGGCCAGCTGGTGACCTGGCCGCGGTCGATCTCGACGATGCGGGTGGCCAGGGCACGCAGGAATCGACGGTCATGGGTGACAAACACCACGCTGCCGCTCCAGCCCTTCAGGAACGCTTCGAGCCAGTCGATGGCCTCGATGTCCAGGTGGTTGGTCGGTTCGTCCAGCAGCAGCACATCGGGGCTGGACACCAGCGCGCGGGCGAGCAGCACGCGGCGCTTCATGCCGCCGGACAGGCGGCCGAACTCGGCCTCGCCATCCAGGTCGAGCTTGGTCAGAGTTTCGCTGACGCGCTGGTCCAGGCCCCAGCCGTTGGCGGCATCGATCTTGGCCTGCACGTTGCCGAGGGCTTCGCCATCGAAGACTTCGGCATGGCTGAGGTGGTGGAATTCGGCCAGCCACTGGCCCAGCTCGCCGAGGCCATCGGCGACGACGTCGAACACCGAGCCGGCGGCGCCGTGCGGCACTTCCTGCTCCAGGCGGGTGACGCGCACGCCCTGCTGCACGCGGACTTCGCCGTCATCGGGCTTGTGGTCGCCGGACAGCAGCTTGAGCAGGGTGGATTTGCCGGCGCCGTTGCGGCCGATCAGGGCGATGCGTTCGCCCGGCTCGATCGACAGTTCGGCCTTTTCCAGCAACAACGGGCCGCCGACGCTGAAGTCGACGTTCTGTAGGGTAATCAGAGGCATCCGGATATTGTACGGGTTGGGGGCGTCGGCCGGGTTGCACCCGGCACCCGCAGAGGCAACCGCCGCAGCCAAAGCAACGTCAAAAGCTGGTTTCCTGTGGGATGGCGGGATGGGTCCGGTCGCGGGGGACGCCGTAAACCCGTCCCTGAAGTGACCCCCGGGAGTTGGACGCCAGATCCAACCCCGAGGGATACATGAACAGATACGACGCTCGTTTCAAACTGCAGGTCGCCAAAGAGGCCTGCAAGACCTCCACATCAGTCAAAGCCGTTGCTCGTCGCCACAG
>NZ_JCAFTG010000022.1:0-33184 GCF_059370035.1 Stenotrophomonas sp. YJH_SMC_37 | reverse complement strand
GCTAGATCCTTTATCGACGTTAAGGTGCGGGATGGGGATCGCTCGGCTCGTCTGTCGGCTGCTATCCGCAGATATCATGTTGACGGTCCCTCCACCCTGGCTCCTACATACCGCGTAGGAGCCGGGAGGAACATACAAGCCTATGCTCGGCTGCTCCTGCCCCTCGCGGGCCGCATTGATTATCGGCGCTTCGCGCCGCCGCCCGAGCATAGGCTCGGGCGCTACCGGGTTTCTGCTGCCCTCAGCTTCTCCAGCGGCACCCATCCCGGTTCGCCGGTCTCCGGCACGCACCATGCCCATCCATTGAGCGTGCGCATTCCTCGCAGCAGCTGCCCCGGATCCACATCCAACTCCCGCGCGCAGTAATCCTCCGTGGCATAGGCGTCACCCTGCGCATTGCGACCGATCACCGGCGCCGGCACGAAACCGGGCTGCTGCCCCTTGGCCTCGCACAGGAACCAGTCTTCCCAGCCCTCCGGGCCTTCATAACGTTCGCCCACCACCAGCGCCTGGCCACGGCGCAGGGTGATCGGGTGCGGAAATTCGCTGCGGTGCGCAGCCGTCACGGTGTAGTCCATGGCCCCAGCCTAACGCGCCCACAAAAAAACGGCCCCGCAAAGCGGGGCCGCCAGGGTGGGCCGGGATGGGGGAGGGGATCCCGGCCCGCGTTCAGCGCCCAGACGAGGAGAGAGGGGCGCCGAACGCTGGGACGCGTTATGCAGCTACGGCTTCGGCCGCTTCGTGCGACGGCAGCGCCGCCAGCGCACCGGCAATGGCGTCTTCACGGTGCTGCGGCGAGTAGGCGATGCCCTCGGCGCGCACGAACTCGACCTCGTTGATGCCCATGAAGGCGAACACCTGGCGCAGGAACGGCTCCTGGAAGTCGGCCGGCGAGTCGGTGTAGATGCCGCCGCGGCTGCTGGCGATGATCACCCGCTTGCCACCGGCCAGGCCCACCGGGCCGTTCTCGGTGTACTTGAAGGTGCGGCCGGCCACGGCCACGCGGTCGATCCAGGCCTTCAGCGTGGACGGAATGCTGAAGTTGTACATCGGCGCGCCGATCACCACGATGTCGGCCTCCAGAAACTGCTGCATCACCTGTTCAGCATCGGTCGCTTCAGCGGCGTCGGTCCTGGCCAGCGAGCTGCTGCGCAGATGCGGTACCGGATTGGCGTCAAGATCGCGATAATCGACCTGCAAGCCGTCGATCTGGCTGGCGAGGCGGGCGACCACGGCGGCCGACAGCTGGCGCGAGACGGAGTTGTCGCCAAGCACGCTGGCGTCGAGATGCAGAAGCTTCATGGCAGTCACCTGTGTTCTGGGAGGAAGGGGCGGGGTGGCCCCGCCGACAGAGAGAACGATAGGTTGTTGCAAAGGCGGAATAAAGGTGGTTGAATGCCACGTATTGTTCTAGATATGGAACTCGGGTATGCATGACCTGAATGACCTGTACTACTTCGCGATGGTGGTCGACCACGGCGGATTCGCCGCCGCCGAGCGCGCACTGGGTATTCCCAAGTCGCGCCTGAGCCGCCGCATCAGCCAGCTGGAAACCGACCTGGGCGTACGCCTGCTGCAGCGCTCCACCCGCCGTTTCGCGGTCACCGATGTCGGCACCAGCGTCCATCGCCATGCGCAGACGATGCTGGCCGAGGCCCAGGCCGCCCGCGAAGTGGTGGACCGCCTCAGCGCGGAGCCGCGCGGCGTGGTGCGCGCCAGCGTGCCGGTGTCACTGGCGCAGATGCAGCTGCCCAAGCTGCTGCCCAAGTTCCTTGAGCAGTACCCGAAGGTGCGGCTGCAGCTGAACATCAGCAACCGCCGCGTGGACATCATCAACGAAGGCTACGACGTGGCCCTGCGCGTGCGTTCGCGCCTGGACGACGACGGCAGCCTGGTGATGCGCAGCTTCGGCCAGGTGCAGGAACTGCTGGTGGCCAGCCCGAAATACCTGGACCGCGCCGGCCGCCCCAAGGACCCGGAAGAGCTGACCCAGCACGTCACCCTCAGCATCAGTGAAGACGAAGCCCGCCAGCGCTGGGAACTGCATGGCCCGGAAGGCGAAGTGCGCCGGGTCGACCTGCAGCCGCGCGTGGCCGGCTTCGACTTCCCGCTGCTGCAGAGCATGGTGAAGGACGGTTTCGGCATCACCATGCTGCCGGAAACCGTGTGCGCCGACGCCGTGCGCAACGGCGAGCTGGAAGTGGTGCTACCGGACTGGTCGCTGCCGCAGGGCGTGTGCCACGCCGTGTTCGCCTCGCGCCGCGGCCTGCTGCCGGCGGTGCGCGTGTTCATCGACTTCCTGGCCGAGCATCTGCCGCCGCAGCTGGAGGCCTCGCGCCTGGATTGCGGTGGCGCCTGTGAAAAGGCCAAGGAGCGGATCAAGGCCAGTGCACTGGGTGCGCTGGCGGTGGATGCCGGCTGAGAGAGCTGAACGGTAGCGCCGGGCCATGCCCGGCGTTGCTGTTTTCCAGCTGATCAGTTCCGGCCGAACAGCCGGTCCCAGAAACTGCGGCGTCGCGCTGCGGCCGGTGGCGGTTCGGCCGCAACGACCGGCGCTTCCAGCACCGCCATCAACTCTGCGCTGCGTGGCTTCTTCAGGAACCGCGCGTAGTCCAGATAGCCGGTCACCTTGCTCATGTGCAGGCGCTCGGGCATCGCCGGTAGCTCGCCGCCCCGTAGCAGCACCCGCAATGCCTGCGGGCGGTCCAGGCGGATCGCCTCGTACACGGCGGTACCGCCGCAGCCCGGTTCGATCTGGTTGGCGCGCTGCGGCGCATCCTTCAGCAGGTCCTGCAATGCCTCCGTGTCGTCTCGTTCGACGGCAGCCACCAGTCGTGCCAGCGCCTCGGCTTCTGCAGCTGGCAGGTTGTCGCGATAGGCCTGGTCGGCAATCTCGCGCTCGTCGCGCCCATCGCCACCCTCGATGCACAGGAAATCGGTGACCAGGGCGACCGGAATGCCGGACGTATCCAGCCCCCAGTAGCTGGGATAGACACCGTCGCCCCAGCCGCTGGTGAAGGCCACCAGGCCGTGCGGCGAGTTCTCCCCCCAGGGGCGGTACTCGACGCCTTCGTCCAGGCCATCGTGGTCGATCAGTGCATCCGACCATTCACTCTCTTCGTCGCCATCGGCCTGTTCGATCAGGGCCAGCAGCGCTTGCTGGGTGTCGGTGTCCATGAAACAACCGATGCCAGCGTCGACCGGATAGCCGATGAAGCTGTCCTCATCCAGGCCGGTCAGATCCTGCGTGGTCCAGCGCGCCATCTGCCAGTGCAGGGCGGTCGCGGTAAGAGCTTCGCGGGGCTTGAACCAGACCACGGCCAAAGCCGGGCGGCCGCTGTGCACGATGATTTCGACCGGGTGCCGGCCCAGCGGGGCGGTGTAGTCGGCCAGCGCTGGTGCTTCGGCCTGGACAAGCGGATCGCAGACCACCAGATGCCCGCTGCTGACCGGCAGATGGCCGGCGAAGGTGCGGTGCAGGGCCACAGCGGCCAGCTGGGTGTCGTCCAGCAGGGTGGTGCGCAGGTTGGCCAGGTCGAGGTGGGCCATGGGGGCTCCGAGTGCGGTGAAGGCCCCCACCGTGCCGGATGCGGAGGGCAGGGGCAAGGTGGTCTTGGGCAAATGGCCTTCACGTGCGAGAATATGCCGCTGCCCGGGCGACCGGGACCCGATTGGAGAGATGGCCGAGCGGTTTAAGGCACCGGTCTTGAAAACCGGCGAAGGGTCAAACCTTCCGTGGGTTCGAATCCCACTCTCTCCGCCAGTCTTTGCAAAAAGCTCCTAGAAATAGGGGCTTTTTCGTTTCTACAGCCCTCGCTACCCGCCCGCTTACCCATCCACCTGCAAAGGTCGATTCTGTGCGATCTGCTGCCGAACCCAGCCTTGCACCTCGGCGGCCAGCCCCTAGGCATCATGGGCGTAACTACTACCCCGTTCGGGGCGGCAGTGGGCGCCTATATGCAGGTGCCGGCTGGTCGGCGCTACGCCGTGATCTTGTCTCGTTCCTGTCAGAGGATCGAGCGCGGTGTGGGGTTCCGGTTGACCGGGCCCCAGGGGGATGGAGCGGGCGCACGCGGGGGCGGGACGCTTCTACTATGCCGGCGCGACTGCCCTGATTCCGCGATCCGACAACGCCACGCAGTTCAGTGCATCCGGCCACTTCGTGCTGATCGACGTGACCGGCCATTGAATTTCGTACAGGCAGCGTCCAGGAGGTTATGTCGTGCTTCGGTTGAACGCTATGCCACGGGTTGGAGCAGATCCTCACGGTTGTTCCGCGGCCTGTTCACCGCCCGGGTGACCCGATAGGCCTCCATCGCCGGCGACTCGCTGGCCAGTTGCATGCGCAATGCATCGCGCGGGCTTGAGGCGCGTGGGAGGCCCGGGCTGCTGAGCGCCGCTCCAGTGGATCTATAGCCCTTGAAGAATGTAGTTGTTGAAATCGCTAGGCGGAGCTACGTCGACGTCAGCGCACGTGGAAGTGCGGGTCATTGGCCACTGTAGAGCGAAATAAATTGCTCTGCTCATTCTACTAGCTGCAGAAGAAATGTCCGATGCAGAAGTTGCGTCATTGTAATAGGACTCACCTATGATGATTCCCTGCGGCCAACTGATGGCATTGAGGCTGGCATCAATTGCCTTTAGCTGATTCTTTTCATTGCCATAGAGGTGGAAATCAAGCACATATGGTGGAAGAGGGCCATATAGTTCAGGGAGGAATGCGATTCGATCGGCGCTGTTTGTTGGTATTGAGAAGCCGATCGTCTCTGCGCGGCCAAAAATGTAAGTGAAGTTGGCCCACATTTTTTTTGTGTACTCTCGCCACAGGTAAGGGGCAGATGATGGCGGAGAACCCTCGTTCATTAAATCGACAAGAAATTTAATCTTTGATTCCCGCATGTAGGGCATCAAGTTGGCAATCAGATTCCAGTTCTCTTGAAAATATTCTTCGTGGGACGAATTCCACGTGGCGCCCGCCCACGATCCTGGTCCGTTGTCTAGCTGAGGGAAAAAAGCAACCACGACTTCTATGAATCCTGCGTTCTTGGCAGAAATCATCAGGTCTCGCAGGTTCTCCCGTTGTTGCAGAGGAAGGTTCCCGCCGTTAGAGGGGATGACAGTTCCCGTATTCGCATTCCGTGCGTGGAATACGCCAATACGCAATCGCTGCTGCCCACCCGACGCCATCTGCTTCAGTTGCGCATCGACCTCGTTCCGGAAGAGGTGATAATTGGAGAGCACGCCGTACGGCTCCCTTTGGCAACCTTCAATGTGGAGCCAATTGTAGTTTGATCCTCCGCGATAAGGTTGGGCATTCGTTGTGGGGTGGAAAGCCATTAGGAGAATGGCCAGCATAGCAATACGGATCATCATGTCGTCCTTCTTCCAAGGATCACCGAGCACTCAACATATTGCTTCCGCAAGTGCTAGAGACCCACAGTGCATGCATCGATGCGGATATTGAAATTGGGCTTAGCCTAGTTCTGCTAGAACTCTACCATGCGATTTGAGTGAGGGCGTCCGCCATCTTGAAAGCACAGGCTGATGGCGTAGTGAGTGACCGAAGCTTCGTGCCCGTACCAAATCTTTCTCTTGGTCATTGCGGGAATTGTGATTTCGCCGGATTCAGGGCAGGCAGCTCAACCCGCATGCGCGTCCTGCCGCCTCCCGCGCCCCGGCCAATCCGATCACGTGCAGCGGGCCCAAGCCCATTTCCGGGCGCTTCCCCTCAAATCGATACCTGAATACCCAGCTCTTTGCGCCAGACGCGGTCACCTGCAGGTACAGGCCGCCACCGTCCGGGTGGTAGCCTGGCCCGGCGATCGCCGCCACTCGTCTCGCCGTCAGGCGATTGATCTTCAATCCCATTTCCTACCCATCCATGTACCCGCCCAGTAAACGCTGCATCCCGCGAAGGCGTACGAACCAGACCGGATAGCGAAACGTAGCTGGCGCAGGGCCTGAGACTGGTTTCACGAAGGCGTACGAAAGCTAGGGAACCCTAGATTCAGACACTCTCTCCGCCAGGATTCCACAAGGCCCCTGGCGACAGGGGCCTTCTTGTTTTCTCAAGCTTCTCTACCCGCGACGCCCATCCTTCGGCTTGTTGTGGCACAACGGATAGCTGGAGCACGACCGGAACGCCCCATGCGGCCCATTGCGGTCCACGAACACGCCCACCCTGCACGCTGGGCAGCGCTCTTCCGAAATGGCCGCACCTGAAACCGCGGTCACTTCCACTGCTCCGTCCTTTACCAGCTCATCCAGGAATGGCGAGTGCTTGCCCTGCAGGGTGAACATCGCAACCGAGCGCCGCGCACGCGTCAGCGCGACATAGAACAACCGCCGTTCTTCGCTCAGTGGATAGGTATCCCCGTCCGGCATTGCCAGCGAAAGCACCGGGTCATCCGCGCGCAGGCTCGGGAAGCTGCGGTTGATCATGCCCAGCAGGATCACGTATTCCGCCTCGCGCCCCTTCGATCGATGGGCGGTCAGGAACTCGACCTCCATCGTGCTGCCAAAGGCCGTCTTCCAATCCAAAGGCATCGCGCTGCGGTCCGCGCGATACCGCCCTAGAATGAATACAGTCACGCGCCCGTTGCGGCCCTGCGGCACTGCACCTGACAACAGTTGCTGGTGCAGCTTCGAAAGGTACTGGCGAACGCCATCCTGCACCTCCTCACGCCGGTTCATCTGGAACGCCTGCAGCACCGGGCCGACTGCCGGCGCAGCAGAGCGGACCTTCTTGGCCATCTGCGCGGGGTTGCGGCTGATGAAGCGGCTGGAAACATCACACAGTGCCTGCGGGCAGCGGAACGTCTGCTCCAGTTTCAGCACCTGGCCATGCCCCATCCACTCGCGGAAACCGGTCATCACCGAAACGTCGGCGCCAGCGAAGCGATTGATCGACTGCCAGTCATCGCCCACCGCAAACAGATAGCGGCCCGGTTGGCTGACCAGCGCACGGCAGAGACGCGCACGGGCGCGCGAAGCGTCCTGGAATTCGTCGGCCATCACCAGTTCGTAGGGTGATTCATAGTGGCCCTGTTCCAGCAGACCGGCGGCCATGTTGAGCATGTCTTCGAAATCAATGCTGCGCTCGTCAGCCAGTGCATCGTCCCAGGCCTGGAAAACCGGCCCGGCGATCTCCAGGAAGCGCCGGTAGCGTTCCTTGAACTGATCCTCAGGCATCTGCCGCAGGCGCGCTGCCATATCGTCCAGCGTCAGGCAGTTGCTCTTGGCGTGCGCAATGAAGGTCCGCATCAAGCCGATCAGGTCGGCATCGGGCATCGGCCTGGCACCTTGGTCAGGCAGCTCGCGATCCGGGTTCGGGTCGAGTTCGACACCAGACGCACCCAGCCGCTCGGCCAGATCCTGCAGGGCCTGTCCACTGCGCAGGCCGAACGACGTCGTTTCGACCACTGCGGTGCCGCGTGCCGCATGCTGCGGCCGCTTCCAGTGCATCCCTTCGTTGTAGTTGGGAAAGTGCTTCGGCGGCTGGCCATCGGCATCCAGCGCAAAGTGCTCGTGACAGAGCCGGGCGTCCGGATAGTAGAAGTCCGGGCGATACTGGCGATGGGTATCCGTCGCGGTATCGAACTCGTAGCGCCGCTCGTAGTCATACGCCACGCCGTTGTAGAACAGCCAGTTGGCGATCACGCACTCTTCCAGGCTCTTTACCCGCTCGCCCTGCAGTGTGCGGATGTAGGGCGTGCCATCGCGGTCGTAGCCATCGGCCTCCATTTCCGCGCCGAATGGCGGCAGGTCGCGCCCGAACACCAGGCGGAACATGTCCCACTGGGTGCGGAAGTGGGTCGAGCGATCCTTCAGGTCGTCCACCAGGTCGGCCAGCTTGTTGAAGCCCAGCGCCGCGTCAATGGCCCATTCCGGGATACCGGGCTTGCGCCCCGTGGCCTTGGCGATGATGGACAGGCCCAGGGCGTGAAAGGTCCGGGCCTCCACTACGGTGTCGCCCATGCCGAGCCGGCTGAAGCATCGCTGTGCGCGCTCCTGCAGCTCCTGGGCGGCATCCTTGTTGAAGGCGAGCATTACGATCCGTTCGGGTTCGACAAAGCCGCGATCAATGGCATACGCGGCCTTGGCGACCATCGTGGAGGTCTTCCCGGAGCCGGCCGCGGCCACGACCTGCACGCGGTTGTCGAAGCAGATGACGGCGCGAGCCTGCTCCTCGGTCAGCGGCCTGCTCTCGACCCGGTCCAGGAAGGGCTTGGCCAGACCCAGTTCGCGGGTCGCCATTGCCTCATTGGCGTCCGCCCACACGGCGGGCCAATCCAGCTGCCAGTCGTGCAGTGCGTCCAGCGCCATGCGGTGGCCGGGCGCGTGCAGATCGTCGTGCAGCTCCTCGTCGAGGAACAGCTGCTCCAGCTCGGCTGGCGGGAGGGGCAGGGTGGGGCGGTCGGCCAGCAGCGCCTGCTGCTGTTCGTGCGTGATCCAGCGGCGGCCGGTGGTGCCTCGGTCGGCAAGCGCATCTGCCTCGGCCAGCCACGCCTGGATCTGCGCCAGAACGTGCTCAAACAGTGCCTTGCGCCCCCGCCTGGAGCGCGCGAAAAGCACGTGCTGCACGGCAGCGGCAAGCCGGGAGCCCTGGCTGTTGGGCAGCCCATCCACGGACAGTGCCTCACCGCGCTCGGTCGTCAGTTCGACCCTGGACCAGAGCACGCCGCGAACGACCCGCACGCTGTGTTCGTTCGCTACATGCTGGCGGTACTGCCTGCCGTCGATCAAAAGCGCGACCTGTTCGCCATCCAGCCGCAACTGCCAGTCCGGCGAGCGGGTCACACGCTGGCCCCAGCGCGAGGGGCGCCATTCCATAGACATCCAGATACTGCCTTGCGTACGTCACCGGGCGTAAAGCGCCCTTGCCGACCCATGATAAGGCGGCTTGGCATGGCACGCTGCGTTTCCGGTCACTCGCACACGCGCGCCAGCGATGGCATTGCACCCTCGCCAGCGCGACAGGCGTCAGGCGTTCACATCCACGACGATGCGGCCGCGCACCTTGCCGGGGATGATCTGCTCATAGACATCCAGCACCTCTGCCAGGCCGATCTGCTGCACGGTGCTTTCCAGCTTCCGCGGATCCAGGTCGGTCGCGAGCCGATCCCAGGCGCGCTGGCGAACCTCTTGTGGCGCATTCACCGAATCGATGCCAGCAAGGGTCACATTGCGCAGGATGAAGGGCAGCACCGAGCCGTGCAGCGCATCGCTCTGGGCCAGGCCACAGGCGGCCACGGCACCGCGGTACTTCGTTTCGGCGATGGCATTGACCAGCGTCGTGCCGCCGGCCACATCCACCACGCCGGCCCAGCGCTCGGCACTCACCGGCCGCTCGCGCGGCTCCGAAAGCTGCGCACGATCGATGATCTCGGCCGCACCCAGGTTGTGCAGATAGTCGGCGTGCTCCGGTCGCCCGGTGGCGGCCACCACGCGGTAGCCCAGCTTCGAGAGGATCGCCACCGCGATCGAGCCGACGCCGCCGTTGGCGCCGGTGACCAGCACATCGCCCTGTGCAGGCGCCACCCCGGCATGTTCCAGGGCCAGCACGCACAGCATCGCGGTGTAGCCAGCGGTGCCGATGGCCATGGCGTCGCGGGTTGTCAGGTTGTCGGGAATCCGGTTGAGCCACTCGCCCCGCACGCGCGCGCGCTGGGCCAGGCCGCCGTGGTGGCCCATGCTCAGGTCCCAGCCATTGAGCACGACGCGATCGCCTGGCTTGAAGTTGGCCCTGCTGGATTCCAGCACTACGCCTGCCAGATCGATGCCGGGAATGAGCGGAAACGTCCGGATGATCGGACTCTTGCCGGTGAGGGCAAGCGCATCCTTGTAGTTGAGCGTGGAGTACTCGACCTGTACCAGGACGTCGCCGTCCATCAGGTCGGCCTCGTCGAAATCGACCAGCTCGGTCGAGAGCTGGTTGTTCGTCTTGCGGGTCAGCAGTGCTTTGAACGTCATGGATGGCCTCACATTCACGGGATGGGGCCATGCTAGGCTCGCGCCTCTATCGCAACAAGAACGACGATTTTCCGTAGGTACTATGGTTTTCCGGAGTATGCATGCGTAGCAAACGGTGGGACGGCAAGAGTGGTTGCGCGGTGGAAGTCACGCTGTCGGTCATCGGTGGCGTGTGGAAGCCGATCATTCTGTTTCACCTGATGACCGGCAAGCGGCGTTTCATGGAGCTGACCCGGCGGGTGCCCAATGCCACCCAGTCCATGCTCACCAGCCAGCTGCGTGAACTGGAAGCAGATGGCGTTGTGATCCGCCACGTGTACCCGGAAGTGCCGCCGAAGGTGGAATACGAGCTGTCCGAGTTCGGCCGCACGCTGGTGCCGGTGCTGCTGGCCATGCGCGAGTGGGGAGAAACCTATCGCGGCCATGGAAGTACGGAAGGCGATTGCCAGGGTTGAAGACACTTCCGGTTCCACTGCGGCGGCGCATTCCGGCCGGATGCGCTCGCGCTTACACGCAATACGGATGGGTTGAATGACACCACCCGTAGCGGCTGGAGCGATGCCCCTGGCAGGAGGGGCACCACGGGTACTACGGAGCAGCTTTCGGTTGACGCGGATCGGCAATGATCCGCGAGGGGGATCCATACAGCACCAAGACCCGCGTGCCGGTGCTGAACACCGGGTCCGGGCCCTGCACAACGGTCATCAGATTGCCGTTCTCCGTCTGCACCACGTACTCCAGGCCCTTGGCCTGGGAGAGTGCGCGTTCAGAGGCCGCACCGGCAATCGCGCCTGCCACCAGGCCGCCAATGGCGCCGATGGCCGCTGCCTGGTCGCTGCCGCCGATGGTGGAGCCGGCCACCCCGCCAGCCGCAGCGCCGGCAACGGCTCCGCCTCCCTGCGAACCGTCGATACTGACCGCGCGAACGCTGATGACCGTACCGCCCACCGTGCGGTTGACCTGTCCCACCGAGCCGATGGAGTAACTGTCGGTGCGCACGTTGGGTGCGCAGGCCGTCAGCATTGCCGCCACCGAAGCGGTCAGCAACGGGCGTCTCACGGCGCTTCCTGCTTGTTGGGGAACATCGGCTTGGTGATGTCCACGGTCTCCAGCGCCTGCAGGAACTGGGCGATGTTGTTCTGCGCCGAGCGGCTGATGGATTCGCGAGCGCGAATGACACCGGCAAATGCATAGTTGAACGGCACCTCGCCGGAAGCGCTGACGTCCTGGGTGTAGACGATGCTGCCGGTGGCACGATCGATCAGCTCATAACGGGCGATCGTCTTTGTGGTCATCGATGCCCCGAAACTGGGAATGTCAATGGCCAGGATCTTCACCGACAGGCTCAGCTTCACCGGTGCATCGTCGCGGAACACCGCCATCTTGTTCAGTGCTTCGGTCAGCGCGTTCTGCCACATCTGCGGCACTTCGTGCTGGGCCTGCGCCGGGATCTTGCCTTTGGCCTCGTCCGGGCGTGCCAGTGTGACCGTCAGCGACTTCAGCTCACCGTCGATCTTCTTGCTGCTGACCCCGACGTTCGGCACCGAGAAATTGAGCGGCGGATTGGTGGTGCAGCCCACCAGCGACACAGCGAGGATCGCTGCGAACAGAAACTTCTTCATCCATTTTCCCCTGTGGTTACGCTGAAACATCCATGGTGTGTCTCGTGCTCGTCCGCAACGTCCGTGCTGCACCGCGTGCTTTGCCGCCGGCGACCTGCTGGTGTGGCTGAACGCGCGAAAGCATACCTGAATCGGGGGCGCATGCGCGGCCCGCCCCGCGGCTCGCCTGAATTCCTAAAAGGGGGACCGGAGGAATGGCTCAGAAGCGGTAGGCCGCCTGCACATACACCCGTCGCGGCTCGCCCGGGAAATGCCCGTTGCGCTCGATGAAGCCGCTGGCCGCGTACACCTTGTCGAACAGGTTCTTGACGTTGGCCTGGAACTGCCACTGCTTCCACGTGGTCTTCCAGCTCATGTCGAACGCCGTGTAAGCCTTGACCGTCTGCCCATCCAGGCTGACACGCTGGCCCACATGGTCGGCGCCGAAGCCAATGGCCGAATTGATCGACGGCAGGTCGTAGCGCGTCCACAGGCCGAGCTTGTTGCGTGGCGCATTCGCGAAGCGGTCTCCGGAGGCATTGGTGATGCCGTTCGGGCCGGCATCCTTCACCCGTGCGTCGTTGTAGGCGTAGGTCAGGTTCACCACCCAGCGCTCGGTCACGTCGGCCAGCAGGTCCAGTTCCATGCCCGTGCTGCGTACCAGGCCCAGCGCGGCCAGCTGGTTCACGCCGTCCCGCACTTCGCCGGTGGCCTGCACGATCTTGCTGCGGTCGATGCGGTAGGCCGCCATGTTCAGGGTCACACGGTCGGCCAGCAGGGATTTCAGGCCGATTTCCCATTGCCTGCTGCGCTCAGCGTCGAAGGGCCCACCGGCTGCCGGATTCTGGTTGGCGGCACTCTGCGGCACGAAGCCGCTGGCGATGTTGGCATACAGGTTCACGCCGTCCCGGACGGTAAAGGTACTGCCCAGCCGCCAGCTGAGGTCGTTGCCATCCACGCTGCCACCAGTGATGCGATCGTCGTCCTGGAAACCATCCCAACGCAGTCCGGCCAGCACATGCCAGCGCGTGCCCAGTGCCAGCTCATCCTGCAGATAGCCACCGTAACGCTTGCTGCGGGTGGCGGTGCTGCGCCAGGGCAGGGCGACCAGGTTGTAGTCGTGCCAGGTGCTGGCGCCATAGACCGGGTTGAACAGATCGATGCCGCGCACCGGACCGGCGCCGCGTGCCAGGTCGGCACTGTTGGCGGTCTGCGCGGTGAAGTCGGCGTCGAGCTGGTAGACGTCGGCGCCGAACAGCACCTTGTGTTCGATACGGCCGGTGTTGATCCGCCATACGGCATTGCCGCTGGCGGTGAACGCCTCGTTGTCGCGGATCTGGTTGCGCAGCTGGCGCGTCATCCACTCGGCCACGCCATCGCGGTCACGGTCGATCAGCCCCATCGGTTCGTGGTACATCTGGTGCTCGTTGTTGCTGAACCAGCGCGCAGCAATATCCACGTCCAGCGTATCGAGCGGTGCGAAGCGATACTGCGCCAGCGCCACCCTGGCGCGCATGTCGAGGAAATCACTGGCCTCGTTGTGGTTCCATCGCCGGTCGGTCAGGAAGGTGCCGGCATCGTTCACTGGGACGCCCCGGAGCCGGTTGCCGCCCAGGTTCTGGGTGATGTCGGTGAACTGCAGCACCAGCTCGCCGGTCTGGCCAACGTCGAAGGCCAGTGATGCATCGCCGATCACGCTTTCGCTGTCGGCGTTCCAGCGCACGCCCTGCTCGCTGTCGGCATAAAGGCCGGCGCGATAGCGGATGCTCCCGCTGGCATTCAGCGGGCCGGTGCCTTCTATCGATCCGGCGCGGAAGTCCTTGTCGCCTGCCTGCAGTTCGATGCGGCGTTCGGCGGTGGCCTTGGGCTTGCGCGTCACGTAGTTGATGACACCGCCCGCATCACCACCGCCGTACAGCGCACCGGCCGGGCCCTTCAGCACTTCCACGCGTTCGATGTTGAACAGTTGCGGCACCGAGAAGCCTGCATAGGGATCGCCGCGCAGGCCGTCGTAGAGCACGTTTTCCTGGCGGAACCCGCGCAGGGTGACGCCGGCATAGCTGAAGAAGCTGATGCCGCTGATGCTGCGATACAGGTCGGTGACCTGACGCGCGGCCTGGTCGTCGATCAGCTCGCGCGGCACGACCTGGATCGACTGCGGTACCTGCTCCAGAGGCGTGTCAGTGCGGGTGCCGACAGCGGCATCGTTGGCGCGGTACAGGGTCTGCGCGCGGCCGCGGACTTCCACTTTGTCCAGATCCTTCGGGGCATCAGCGGAGGCCTCGGAGGCCAGTGCAGGCGTCGCCAGGGAAAGGGACAGCGCCGCGCAGAGCGCGTTCTTCAGAAGGGCGGGAAGGGGCATGAGGGAGTCAGGATGGGCTGCAAATGAGAAAGATTAGCATTTGCAAAGGTTCGTGGCCCATCCCCCCTGGTGCGCTGTGGAGACGCAGGCTCGGGTGGGTGTACGGTGTGCCCGGCAAAGCCACCCGCACACCGGTACGGCCCCCCACGTGCCATCAGCGGTGCGAGGTCGGCGACAAAGCGTCCGCGCTGGAGTCCTCACTGGAACGCGGATTCGGTTCGCTTCAGCAACGCGCCCGCTAGGGCGATGCCACCACGGCCTGCGCGCGGCGCGCGGCCTCGGTCATTACCGAGGCCAGCTGCTTCAACGAGTAAGGCTTGCGCAGCAGGGTAAAGCCGTGGCCCGGATCCCGGGCAAGCAACTCGCTGTAGCCGCTGGTGAGGATGATGGGGAGCTCTGGCAGGCGGTCGCGGATGGTGCGGGCCAGATCCAGGCCGTTCATGCCCGGCATCACGACGTCGCTGAACACCACGTGGAAGCGCGAGGCATCCCGTTCCAGCTCCGCCAAGGCCTCGTCTGCATTGCGCGCAAGCATCACGCTGTAATCGAGCTCGCGCAGGGCGCCAACCGCAAATTCGGCCACGTCGACGTTGTCTTCCACCACGAGCACGCAGACGCCGTGGCCATGCTGCAGCCCCGATTGCGCCGCCGGCCGTTCCGTCGTTTCTCCTGCCTGCGCCAGCGGCAGGTACAGCGTAAAGCGGCTACCGGCGCCCGCCTGGCTCTGCACGTCCACCTCGCCTTCGGACTGCTTGACGAAACCGAACACCTGGCTGAGACCGAGCCCGGTCCCGGCACCGACGCTCTTGGTGGTGAAGAAGGGCTCGAAGATGCGGTCGACCACTGCAGGGTCGATGCCTGCGCCGGTATCGGTGACACTGATGGCAGCAAAGTCGCCCTTCATCGGGGCGGCGAAGCGCACCGAAGGCACCGCAGTGACCTGCTCCACTTCGATGGTCACCCTGCCGTGCCCGTCGATCGCATCGCGGGCGTTGACCGCGATGTTGATCAATGCGGTGTCGAGTTGGGTCCGGTCCAGCAGCACCGGCAACGGCGTACTGGGCAACGACAACGATACCTGGATGCGCGCGCCCAGAACCGTGGTGATGATATCCGAGAGCGCGCGCACGCTTTCGCACAGATCGAAGACCTCCGGCGACAGGCTCTGGCGGCGCGAAAATGCAAGGAGTTGCGCGGTCAGCTTGGTGGCGCGGTCCGATGCTGCTGCAATGGCCTGGATGTAGCGGCGTCGGTTGTCATCTGCCGGCCACGTGTGCAGGAGCATGTCCACCGAACCGGTGATGACCTGCAACAGGTTGTTGAAGTCGTGCGCCACGCCGCCGGTAAGCTGGCCGATCGCCTCCAGCTTCTGCGACTGGCGCAGCTGCTCGCGGGCGCGTACCAGTTCCAGGTGGGCTTCCCGCGCCTGCTCGGTGATCGCCGCGACCTGCCGGCTGTGCAGGTCGCGCTCGATCACCCGTTCGGTCTGCTCGCTCACCACGCACAGGATGCCGGCCACACTGCCGCAGCCGACGCGCAGCGGTGAATAGGAGAACGTCCAGAATGTTTCGCGCATCGAGCCGTCGCGATCCATCATCAATGGCAGGTTCTTGAAGCTGCGGCTGGTGCCGGCAAAGGCATCGTTGACCGCCTGCGCAACGTCCGGCCACACATCGGCCCAGACATCCTCCAGGCGGTTGCCCATCGCGCCGTGCAGCTTTCCTCCCAGCAAGGGCAGGTAGGCATCATTGAAGAAGAAGGCCTTGTCTTCCTTGCCCCAGGCGAGCCAGAGGGGTTCGGGCGAATCCAGGATCATCGCCAGCAACGTGCGAAGCTCGGCGGGGGCGCTGGCAGCATTGGCCGAGCGGGCCCAGTCGCTGTCCTGCAGCAGTCGGTAGGCGAGCTGATCGGGTGCAGAGACAGGCAGGGGAAAAGGATGCATGGCCGCCGATGGCGCAGGAAGGTGGCGCAGCATAGCCGAGCGCGTGTCATGGCGCCCTGCACACACCGGCATGAAGGGCATCGCCACTTTGCGGTAGATGGGGCAGCGTTGCGCCTGTGTCCAGCAGGTTGCTGCTATCGCGGCGCCGCGCGCTGCTCACTACGCCCGCGGACTGCGCCGCACGGAGGGCGCGAAGGCGGCCTGATCGGCGCGTCTAGTCCTTGCGTCCCGCTAGCGCGGCCAGGGCGTCGCGGCCGGCGTCGGTGAGATCGATATCCCCGTCTTCCGCCTGTACCGCCAAACCCGCGTTGACTGCCCACGTCGCCGCGTCGCCGCGCACCGGCTGCGCAGCGGCGATTGCCTCCAGGATCTCCCGCTGTTGCGCCGTCATGCCCATGAGCCGGCCCTCAGATGCCCAGCAACGAGGTCGGTTGCCAATCCGACAGCCTGGCGTGGCTGACCGGTTGGTGGCAGCCGCACTCGTCGCAGCGGAACAGTGCTCCACCCGGAAGGTGAACCAGATTGTCTTCGCTGGCCGAACTGGTCGAGGAGCAATGCCGGCAGGTAACAGTGAGCGCAGTGATGCGCTGCACGCCGCCGGACAGATCGAACACGGCCTCGAATGCGCGAATGACAGGATGGGCAGTGTCCGGCATCTGGATCTCGACAGGGCAGGGAGGTTGGGAAATCGCATCGTCGCGCGTTGGCCGTGATGGCGCAGTCAGCCAGATGCATGGACACGATCAAGACAGGCGCGGCAATGGGGAGCGGTTCCTTTTCAGGGATCCTTTCCAATCAGGTCCCACGGCTTGTCACAGCCGTCGCGCTCGCTTGATCACACTCCACGCCCTTGTTGCAGCGGGTCCCGCAGGACAATGAAGGCGGCAGAAGAAGTCCCGCCCTGCCGGCTCAGGCGATGCAGATCATCAGTACCGTGCACAGCACCAGCATCAGCACGAACACACGCCGGCTCAGCGCCAGGCACGCCAGATAGGCGGCCAGCGCCCATGCAGCCAGCAGCGCGCAGGCCACCAGCCACAGCCCGATGGCCATCACCGATCCGGCCGCCAATGCAGATAACGCGATGGCCTTGAACAGCGCCACGCCCAGCACACTGCCCAGCATGCCGGCCTGCAAGGCAATGGCATCGTGGTGGGCAGGAACGCGGTGGTGGCGCATTGCGGGTCCGGTGCAGGCCGAGGGGCGTCGGCTGCACTTTGCCCAAAGGCACATCCACGAAATGTGTTCATTGCACCCGAAGCGCGTGGTCGAGCATCCTTGGTGGAACACCCCTCGGCAGATTGCAGGTGCTGCCGGTACGAAGCGCCGTGCTGGTCAAGGCGCTGGCATCCACTTGCCTGTGAATGCCGGTTCTTCAGTGGCTGCCGGCGACGGCGGCCTTACGCTTCCTGTCCAGTGACACCGCCACGCACCACAGCAGCAGGCCGCCAATGGCAGTGGCCGCACCGACATAGCCGGTGCTGGCCGGGCTGAAGCCGGCGCTGATCGCCATGCCGCCCAGCCAGGGGCCGAGCGCATTGGCGGTATTGAACGCGGCGTGGTTGGAGGCGGCCGCCAGCGTCTGTGCTTCACCGGCCACGTCCATCAGGCGGGTCTGCAGCACTGCCGCCAGCGCGCCCATGGTGCCGACGGTGATGATCATCGGGCCGATCGTCCACACGGACTGCGCGGCCAGCGGATACAGCAGCAGCATCAGGATCGACCACAGCAGGACCACGGCGGCGGCCTTGAAGTGGAACCTGTCCACCAGCCAGCCACCGGCGATGTTGCCGATGATCGCGCCGATGCCGAACACGCCCACCGCCAGCGGCATCCACGATTCGGCCACGCCGGTGACCTGCACCAGGGTCGGAGCCAGGTAAGTGAACACGCAGAACATGCCAGCGAAGCCGACTGCGCCGATTGCCAACGCCAGCCACACCTGGGACGTGTTGAAGGCGCGCAGTTCGCGCATCGGCGAGGTGCGCACCTCGTCCGGATCCGGCAGCAGGAAGCGGGCGATCATCGCCACGGTGGCGATGGCCAGCACGCTGACCAGGGCAAAGGCGGTGCGCCAGCTCAGCTGCTGGCCCAGCCAGGTGGTCAGCGGGTTGCCGACCAGGATTGCGATCGACAGGCCCAGCAGCACCCGCGACATCGCCTGGCCGCGCTGGCCGGCAGGGCTGATCGCCGCGGCCACCAGCATCGCAACGCCGAAGTAGGCGCCATGCGGGAGGCCGGCGACGAAGCGTGCCGCCAGCATGGTGCCGTAATTGGGTGCCAGCGCGCTGGCGAGGTTGCCCACCGCGTAGAAGCCCATCAGCGCCAACAAGAGCTTGCGGCGCGGGAAGCTGGCACCCACGAAGGCGAGGATCGGCGCACCGACGACAACGCCGATGGCATAGGCGCTGATCAGGTGACCGACCTGCGTTTCGGAGATCGACAAGCCGCGACTGATCTCCAGCATCAGGCCCATGCTGGCGAACTCGCTGGTCCCGATGGCGAAGCCACCCAGAGACAGGGCGAGGATGATCAGGGTGCGCTGACGGGGCGTCAGCCGCGCAGCCAGGGAAGAGGTGGGGCTCATGCGGGGGCGCGACGGGGCGGGGGAGCCCCCCATTGTACTGCTGCACCGCAACAAGGGCAGCAGCGCTCAGGTAAATCAGCGTTCGATCAGTGACACGCCGCCCCCCGCTGTCCGTGCGGCCTGGTCAGATGCCCAGCGCTGCCCGGGCGTGCGCGTACTTGCCGCGCAGGCGCCCGGCCGTCGCCGTGTCGAGCATCGCCAGGCGCTGCGGATCGGCGTTGTCATCCAGATCGGCCCGCTTCACCTTCAGTGCCAGCGGTGCGCGGCAATGCGCGCGTAGTAGCTGTCCGCGTCGGGGGCCGCGGCGCGCTTGAGCAGGTGCAACGCCTCGCGCAGCGGGGCGGGGAATGCCTCGATGCGTGCGGCAAACGCCGGGCAGTCCTCGGCCACATCATGCAGCCACGCCACCACTTCGGCGTCATCGTCGCCGCGCACCGCAGCCGCCACCCGTGCCACATGGCCGATGTAAGGCTGGCCGGCCTTGTCCATCTGGCCGGCGTGCGCCTCGGTGGCCAGGGTGCGGGCAAGTGCTACCCAGTCCATATCGGTCTCGTTGGATATCGGCGCACAGTTTCGCGCAAAAGCAGGAGCGGTTGTCGATGCGGCGATGACACTGCGATGGGCATGATGGCTGGGCAGGGGCGCGGCGTCGCCCCGAGGAGGAGGAGTTCGATGCAGGAATTCAGGCATGTGCTGGAAACCCGTGGCCGCTACCAGCTGGTAGCGGTGTCCCACGAGCCGGTGTACGCTCCGGGCGATGTGGTCGGCCATGCGGTCGTCGCCGACGATGGGGATCGTCTGACCGACCTGGTATCGCTGGCCGAAGCGCGCCAGTTGCTGTTGCAACGGGTGCGTGAAGAGGGCGAAGAGCCCGGGCTGGAGAACGAAAATCACCTGCGGAAAAAGGCGTCGCGCTGGCGCCGCCGCTAGGCCGTCGCGCCCTCGTGCGCATCATGGAGGATTCGGGTGTTGCCCAGTAAGAAGTATCTGCTCATCGCCATCATCACGCTGGCGACCCTGCTGCTTGGTTTCGTGTTTTCCGGCTACCTGACGCTGCTGTTCCTGGGCCTGGATACCAAGCTGTTCACCTGGAACACCTACTACCAGTACTTCAACGCGCTGGACCAGCCACAGGTCGCGCCCTTCGTTGGCAAGATCCGATGGGCCGGCTACGTGGGCTTCGGCCTGCCGCTGCTGGTATTGGTGGTGACCGGCCTGGTGCTGCTGCTGAAGAAGGACAAGCGCTCGCTGCACGGCGATGCACGCTTTGCCACCGGCGCCGACCTGGCCAGGCATGGCATGTTCAAGAAGACTGGCCAGAGCATCGTGGTCGGCAGCCATGGTGGCAAGCTGGTGCGCCTGGATGGCCAGCAGTTCGTCATCCTGGCCGCGCCCACCCGCTCGGGCAAAGGCGTGGGCGTGGTCATCCCGAACCTGCTGGAGTACGGCGAATCGCTGGTGGTGCTGGACATCAAGCAGGAAAACTTCGACCTGACCAGCGGCTGGCGCGCCAGCCAGGGTCAGGAAATCTACCTGTTCAATCCTTTCGCCGAGGACCGGCGAACGCATCGCTGGAATCCGCTCAGCTACGTCTCCGACGATCCGGCGTTCCGCGTCTCGGACCTGATGAGCATCGCTGCGATGCTGTATCCGGATGGGGCCGAGGACCAGAAGTTCTGGGTCAGCCAGGCGCGCAACGCGTTCATGGCCTTCACCCTGTACCTGTTCGAGAACTGGGACGACGAGCGCAGCAGCGGTTTCCCGGGGGGCGCCGGCACGCCCACGCTCGGCGCGGTGTATCGGTTGTCCTCCGGCGACGGGACCGACCTGAAGAAGTACCTCAAGACCCTGTCGGAGCGGCCGTTCCTCAGTGCCAACGCACGTTCGGCCTTCGCCAACATGCTGTCGCAGGCGGACGAGACCTTCGCCTCGATCCTGGGCACCTTCAAGGAGCCGCTGAACCCCTGGATCAACCCGGTGCTGGACAAGGCCACCAGCAGCAACGATTTCCTGCTGACCGACGTCCGCAAGAAGAAGATGACCATCTACATCGGCATCCAGCCGAACAAGCTGGCCGAGAGCCGGCTGATCATCAACCTGTTCTTCAGCCAGCTGATCAACCTCAATACCAAGGAACTGCCCAGGTCCAACCCGGACCTGAAGTACCAGTGCCTGCTGCTGATGGACGAATTCACCTCGATCGGCAAAGTCGAGATCATCGCCTCGGCGGTGTCCTACATGGCTGGCTACAACATCCGCCTGCTGCCGATCATCCAGAGCATGGCCCAGCTCGATGCCACATACGGCCGCGAAGTCTCGCGCACGATCATCACCAACCATGCCCTGCAGATCCTGTACGCGCCGCGTGAGCAGCAGGATGCCAACGACTATTCGGACATGCTGGGCTACACCACGGTGCGCAAGAAGAACGTCACGCATGCCAGAGAGAAGACCCACAACTTCACCGAAGAGCGGCGTGCACTGATGCTGCCGCAGGAGCTGAAGGCGATGGGGCCCGACAAGGAAGTGTTCCTCTACGAAGGCATACCGCATCCGGTGAAATGCGACAAGATCCGCTATTACAAGGATCGCTATTTCACGTCCAGACTGCTGCCGAAGGTCGATGTTCCGATGCTTAACGTCTAATTCACGACGCTAAATTTGTGACTTGGATTCATATTCACTGAAGTGAAAACGTGAGGTAAGTCAAGAATTCGGCATTTGTTCATAGATTTTCAGACTTGTCTGACATGGAATTGACGCGTGGTTGTGCGACCCTATGTCTGTCGTCCAGAAATGTGTGCTGGATGTCAAAGATGTGGCAGTAGGGTGGCCAGGAGTTTGTGCCATGGAAACAAGGATGGTTTCGACGTTGGTGAGGTATGCGGGTGGGTTGTCGGCTATGTCCGGCGGCCCCGCAACTTGGTTGGCAGCCGTTGGCTGCAGGGGAGCCGGAGTGGGTGTGCCGCACGCAGCGCATCCCTCTGATTCCGGCGTGCGCGATGCAGCGCCGGACGACCAGGGGACCAATGCTCGGGACTGCTTTTTCGTACGTCAAAGTGAAGCCCGTATGAATCAGGCGTTTATCGCGAAAATGTCCATCGCCGCAGTGGCGGCGTTGATGGTGGCCGGTTGCGCCACCAAGTCCGCTCCCGATTTCGGAGGCCGCTGGAAGCCGGTCAACCGCTTTGCTGCGACAACGACCGAAATTCCGCTGTACTCCAGCTACGTCTACCAGGCCTCGCCGATGGATGGCACGCTCAAAGCCATGCTCGAGCGCTGGGCCAAGGATTCCGGGCGCACGCTGGACTACCGCCTCAGCTCGGATTTCACCCTGTATGGCGCGGTCTCGAAGATCGATACGACCAACGCGCAGCAGGCCGTGATCGATCTGACATCGGCCTATTCGGCGCAGGGTATCTCGGTCTCCATCGTTGGCAACCAGATCGTTGTGCAGAGCGCTGGCTCGACGCCGACCGCGTCGGCGCAGGGCGCTGATTCCAACAGCGGCACCTGAGTCCACCTCGAAATCATCGAACGTGCCGCTCCCCGCGCCTGTCGCAGGGGTGCCACGCCCATTGATGTTTCAGCAGTACGGAAGAATCCATGTTCCGCAAGAAGGATCCCGGCAATAGCCCCAAGGTCGAGCAGTCGGTCGCCAAGGCGGTCAGCTACGAGATCACCGTGGCCGACATGGCACGCCGCAGCGAGCGGCGTGCATGGTGGGTCGCCACAGGCTCATTGCTGATGTCGCTCGCACTGGCGGGCGGCTACTACTACATGCTGCCGCTGAAGGAAAAGGTGCCGTTCCTGGTGATGGCCGATGCCTACACGGGTACGGCGACCGTCGCGCGGTTGAGTGGCACCTTCCAGGGCGAGACGATCACCACCAACGAAGCGATCAATCGCAGCAACGTCGCCCAGTACGTGCTCGCGCGCGAATCGTATGACTCGGCGGTGATGGGCCTGCGTGACTGGGAACTGGTGTTCGTGATGTCCACCGATCCGGTGGCGCAGTCCATGCGTGTCCGCTATGCCGGCAACAATCCGCAGAACCCGTTCGTGATGTACGGTCGCGAGCGCGCCATCCGGGTCAAGATCCTCAGCATCACGCCATTGGGTGCCGAGCCGAACGGCAGCTTCCGCGGCGCTTCGGTGCGCATCCAGCGCAGCCTGCTGGACAAGCGCACCGGCGTCTCTACCTACCTGGACAACCAGCTGGTGACGATGCGCTTCGAGTACAACCAGAACCTGGCGTTGTCCGAACAGGATCGCATCCTCAATCCGCTGGCCTTCCAGGTCACCGAGTACCGCGTCGACAACGACTATTCGCGTGGCGTGCCGGTGCCGGATGACGGTGCCATGCAGGCGCAGGCGCAGCAGGCCGCACAGGCGGCGCAGCAGGCACAGGGTGTCTACGATCCCAACAATCCGGCCGCAGCCACCATGATCGACCCGGCCACCGGCCAGCCGGTCGCGGTGCCAGCCAACGGCCAGGTACCGGGCCAGGCAATGCCGGGACAGCCTGTACAGGGCCAACCGATGCCGGGTCAGCCGGTGCAGGGGCAAGCAATGCCGGGGCAGGCCATGCCCGGACAGCCGGCCATGAGGCCGGCGCAGAACAATTCCACCGGAACTGCTGATGGAGCAAGCAACCGATGAGTAGTCGAAATATCAGGGGAAGCGCGCTGGCGCTGCTGTCGATGTTGTCGTTGCTGTTCTCAGCAGCGGCGATGGCGCAGGCGGTTGACCACTACGAGTACGAGAAGGACCGCATCTATCCGGTTCGCACCGGCCTGGGCCTGACCACCCAGATCGAGTTGAGCCCGAACGAGAAGATCCTCGACTACAGCACCGGCTTCAGCAGCGGCTGGGAACTGACCCGTCGCGAGAACGTGTTCTACCTCAAGCCGAAGAACGTCGACGTCGACACCAACATGATGGTGCGCACCGAGACCCATTCCTACATCTTCGAACTGAAGGTGGTGGCCACCGACTGGCGCCAGCTGGAGCAGGCCCGTCGTGCAGGCGTGCAGTACAAGATCGCCTTCGTCTATCCCAACGACACCGTGTTCGGTGTCGCCCAGGAAGCGGTGGAGGAAGAGGCCAAACCGCTGTTGAGCTCGGAACTGGCCAAGGACCGCCAGTACAACTTCAACTACTCCTATTCGACCAGCAAGGCGAAGAAGATGGGGTGGCTGATCCCGGTCAACGCCTACGACGATAGCCGTTTCACCTACCTGAAACTGCCGAATTCGCCGGAGTACAAGACCGGCATCTTCCCGGCCGTGTTTGGTCGTGAAACGGAATACGGTGAAGACTTTGTGGTCAACACCACGGTTGAAGGCAATACGCTGATCGTGCACGGGACCTACCCGTACCTGGTCATCCGCCACGGCGACTTCGTCGTCGGCCTGCGAAGGAACGTGAAGAAATGAGCCAGCAGAACACTCCCGGAAACGACCCGAACAATGGACGCGACGAGAGCCAGAGCCCGTACGGCGCACAGGGTGCCGCGGACGCGCCGTCGAATCCCTACTTCGGCACGGCCCAGGCCGAGCCGGCGCCGGATCTGGACGCGGCCGCGCCGCAGCTGCGCTCGGCCGAAGAGCAGCGGCTGAACCGGAAGGCGCTGCTGTTCCTCGGTGGCATCGTGTTGCTGTTGGTGGCCATGGGCTTCCTGCTGTTCCGCAAGGGCCAGGATGACAAGGACGCTGCACAGAAAGTGCCGGAAGTCGCGCGTGTGTCCACGCCGACGCTGCCGGACGCTGTGCAGACGGATCCGGTTCCGTCTCAGGCGATGCAGCCCGTTGACCCGATTCCGATGCTGCCGCCGCCGCCGTCCGGGCCTACTCGCGCAGAACCGGCCTTCAGCATGAGCGAGCGCGAAGCCCCGCGGGGTCCGACGCTCGCCGAGCGCCGGATGGGAGCGTCGGGGAACGGCTTCGTTGGTGCTGGCGACAGCGCGGGCGGTGATGGGCAGGGGGGCCAGGAAGACGAGCTGACCCGTACCCTTCGCCTCCAGGCCCAGATGATGGGTGGACAGCAGAATGCAGCGCCGGCCCGGGTTCGTCGCGGCCCCGATGTTGATGACGTGTCCAATGCCAGCTACATCCGCAGTCCCGATGCGCTGCTGGTGCGGGGTACCTACCTGCGTTGCGTGCTGGAAACCCGCATCATCACCGATATCGCGGGCTACACTTCGTGCCTGCTGACCGAACCGGTGTACTCGATCAACGGCCGCAATCTTCTGCTGCCGAAGGGCTCCAAGATCTATGGCGCCTATGGCGGCGGTCCCACCGGCAAGCGGGTGGAAGTGATCTGGGATCGCATCACTACGCCGAATGGTATCGACGTGGCCATGTCCAGTCCGGGCGTGGATCAGCTGGGCGGCGCCGGGCATCCGGGCCAGTACAGCGCGCACTGGGGCAGCCGTATCGCCTCGGCGCTGATGATCAGTCTGCTGGCGGATGCGTTCAAGTACGCCGCTGCAGAGCATGGCCCGGAAACCACTACCGTGGCGAATAACGGCATGACCATCCAGTCGCCCTATGAGAGCGCCACCGCACGCACCATGGAGCGCTTGGCCAATGAATCGCTGAGCCAGCGTCGTCCGCCGACCGTCACCATCAACCAGGGCACGATCGTGAACGTCTACGTTGCAAAGGACGTTGACTTCACCAACGTGCTGAACCCCCGCCGGTAACCCAACGAACGATCATGGACGCCGAAGTGTCCCCCCTCGCCCTCGTCTCCAGCGATTTCCTGCGCTATCAGTACGAAGTGCTGGGCATCGCCGAGTACATGACTTCTCCGGAAGTGACGGAAATCTGCATCAACCGTCCCGGCGAGCTGTACCTGGAAACCCGGGCGGGGTGGCAGCGGGTGGAGGTGCCGAGCCTGACGTTCGAGCGGGCCCGGCAGTTCTGCACGGCAGTGGTGAACGAGAGCAACACCGGCCAGCGCATCACCGATGCCGATCCGGTGGTGTCGCTCACGTTCCCCACCGGCCAGCGTGCGCAGTTCGTGATTCCGCCGGCCTGTGACGCGGGGAAGGTGTCGATCACCATCCGTTTGCCTTCCAAGCACACCAAGTCGCTCACGCAGTATCACGAAGACGGCTTCTTCAACCAGATTCTGGAAAGCGACGGCAGCATCAGCGAGCAGGATCGCGAACTGCTGGAGCTGCGTCATTCGCGAGAGTACGCCGAGTTCTTCCGGCGTGCGGTGATGTACCGCAAGAACATCGTGGTATCCGGCGCGACCGGCAGCGGCAAGACCACCTTCATGAAGGCGCTGGTCAACCATATCCCGGACAACGAGCGCCTGGTCACCATCGAGGACGCACGCGAGCTGTTTCTGACCCAGCCCAACGTGGTGCACCTGTTGTATTCCAAGGGCGGGCAGAGCACCAGCAATGTGACGGCCAAGAGCTGCATGGAAGCCTGCCTGCGCATGAAGCCCGAACGCATCATCCTGGCCGAGCTGCGCGGTGACGAAGCGTTCTACTTCATCCGCAACTGCGCGTCCGGCCACCCGGGCTCGATCACCAGCTGCCATGCCGGCAGCCCGGAGCAGACCTGGGACCAGCTGGCGCTGATGGTGAAGGCTTCAGCCGAAGGTTCGGGCCTGGAGTTCAACGTGATCAAGCGGTTGTTGATGATGACCATCGACATCGTCGTGCATATCAAGGCGCATGCCGGCTCGCGCTACATCACCGGCATCGACTTCAATCCTGGGCGTGCCCAGGGGCAGGAGGGCTGACCAATGCTGCCAGGACTGGAAATGATGGCGTGCCCGGAAATGGCCGTCTCGATGGACGTGATGCAACACGTCATCAACGTGGAGTCGTCGCGCAACCCGTATGCCATCGGCGTGGTCGGCGGTGCACTGGTGCGTCAGCCCAAGGCGTTGGATGAAGCGCTGGCGACGGTGCGCATGCTGGAAGAGAAGGGCTACAACTTCTCGATCGGGTTGGCCCAGGTCAATCGCTACAACCTGGGCAAATACGGGCTGGATTCCTACGAGAAGGCCTTCCAGCAGTGCCCGAACCTGCAGGCCGGTTCGCGCATTCTCGCCGAGTGCTACAAGCGCTCCGGTGGTGACTGGGGCAAGTCGTTCAGCTGTTACTACTCGGGCAATTTCGAGACCGGCTTCCGTCACGGCTACGTGCAGAAGATCTACGACTCGATCCGCCGCGGCCAGCAGGTCGCCAGCAATGGTGTCGCACCGATCGACGTGGTCAGTCGCGGTGAGCGCCGTGCAGTGAAGGTCGAGCATCATCCGCAGCTCGCTTCGCCGGCGCAGGCGCGCATCGTTGCACAGTCCAATGGCCCGGTGTACGTGCCGTCGGAAGATCCCGCACGCGCCTATGTCGTATACCCGTCCCCCGGTGCGATGGCGCGGGGCAGTCTGCTGAATCTCGCCGACCAGGCGCTGTCCAAGGTGGTGCTGGGTTCGGTGGACAGGATGATGCAGCCCCAGGCGCAGCCCAACCAAGAGGCCACCTATCCCCAGCAACAGGCCGGTGGCATGCCGCAGCAGCTGCCCAAACAGCGTGCTGCGCAGGCGATGGCCATGCCGCAGCAGTTGCCGGGCGCTGCCGGTGCCACCAATGAGGGGCCCGTGATGCTGCGGCCCTGGAGCGAGCGGAACCAGCCTGTAGCGGGTGCCGACAATTCGTACAACGCGCCGGTGCAGACCGCACCGGTGCAGCAGATTCCCGCAGGGGATGCGGCCTTCGTGTTCTGACGAAGTCGTGGTGCGGCCAGTCCCCCGGCTGGCCGATTCAGTTGTGTTAGTCCATCAACAAGGAAATCAATCCATGAAGCGATCCAATCTCGACCTCGTCCAGGCCCAGCGCACGCTGAAGACCCTGCTGATGGCCACGGTTTTCGTCGGCGCCATGTTCGCCCCGCAGGTCTTCGCCAACGGTGCCGTCGACTTCGGCGGCACCGACAAGAAGGTGTGCGGCTTCTTCAACAACATCAACGGCCTGCTGAACATCGCCTCGATCGCCGTGGTCACCATCGCGGTGATCTTCGCCGGTTATCAGATCGCGTTCGCGCACAAGCGCATCGCTGACGTTGCACCGATTCTGATCGGCGGCGTGCTGATCGGCGCTGCGGGCCAGATCGCGCGCATGCTGCTGGGTGATGGTAGCGACGGCAAGTGTGGTGGTGGCACCAGCACCTCCTACCTGATCAACCATGTGATCCAGTACTACAGTGCATAAGAACGTCGTGTTCCGCGGCTGCACGCGCCCAGCGATGTTCCTGGGCGTGCCCTATCTGCCATTTTTCATGGTGGCAGGTGGCTTGCTGCTGCTCAGCATGTACACGAACTTCTGGTTCCTGCTCACCATTCCGGTGGCGGTCTTCATCATGCGGCAGATGGCCAAGCGTGACGAAATGATCTTCCGCCTGTTGGGCCTGCGCCTGATGTTCAAGCTGAAAGTCCGCAACGTGCAGGAACACGATGGCATGTGGGTGTTCAACCCCAACCATTACCGCGACAAGCCGGCCCGAATGGATTGAGGTCCGGATCCGGCCTGGCGGGCGTCCGCGCCCGTCGGGTCTGTTGAAACTTTTTGGCAGTACCTCTTTGGAAGCAGTCGTATGTTCAGCCCAGACACCTCCATCAGCGAGTTCATTCCATTGTCGTCGCACGTCGCCCCGAACGTGGTCAAGACCACGGGCGGCGACTACCTGCTGACCTGGCATCTGGAAGGGCTGCCGTTCGTCGGCCGTGAGGAGTGGGAGCTTGAGCATCGCCACAACACGTTCAACCGCCTGCTGCAGACGCTGCGCGCGCCGGATTTCGTCAACGTCGCCTTCTGGGTGCACGACATCCGTCGTCGCCGGACCCTGAAGGGCAGGAGCAACTACAAGCAGCGCTTCAACCAGGATGTGTCCGATCAGTACATGGGCATGTTGTCCTCACAGCGCATCATGCAGAACGAGCTGTACCTGACCATGATCTACCGCCCCGTGGTGGCGGGTAAGCGTTTCGTCGAGAAGTCGGCGAACGTGGACAAGCTGCGCGCCGAGCAGGAGCAGGCAGTAGAAAAGTTGATGGAGCTGGCCGGCAACGTCGAGGCCGTCATCCGCGACTATGCGCCGTACCGCCTGGGAATGTACGAGGCAAAGAACGGCGTGGTGTTCTCTGAAACGCTAGAGCTGTTCGGCTACCTGATCAATCGCATCGACGAGCCGGTGCCGGTGCTGTCGGCACCGATCAAGGACTACCTGCCAGTGAGCCGGCACATGTTTTCGGCCAAGACCGGTGACTTCGTCATCAACACCCCCAACGGTGCCAACCACTTCGGCGCCATCCTGAACATCAAGGAATATGCTGAGGGAACGTACCCGGGCATCCTCAACGGCCTGAAGTACCTGGACTACGAGTACGTCATCACCCATTCGTTCAGCCCGATGGGGCGCCAGGACGCGCTCAAGGTGCTCGACCGCACCAAGGGCATGATGATCTCCTCCGGCGACAAGGCGGTCAGCCAGATCGTCGAGCTGGACCAGGCGATGGATCAGCTCTCGTCGGGCAATTTCGTGCTCGGCGAGTATCACTTCATCATGGCGGTCTACGGCGACAGCCAGGCCAAGCTGTCACAGAACGTGGCCACGACGCGCGCCGAGCTGTCCAATGCCGGTTTTGTGTCGACCAAGGAAGATCTGGCCGTCACCTCGTCCTTCTATTCGCAGCTGCCAGCCAACTGGCGCTACCGCACCCGCCTGGCCAATGTCAGCTCGCTGAACTTCCTGGGGCTGTCGCCGCTGCACAATTTTGCTACCGGCAAGCAGCACAACAACCCGTGGGGCGACTGCGTCACCACGCTGCAGACCACCAACGGCCAGCCGTACTACTTCAATTTCCACGCGACCCATCCGTCAGAGAACTCGTTGGGCGAGAAGGCGATCGCCAACACCATGGTGATTGGTAAGTCGGGTACCGGTAAGACTGCGCTGATCAACTTCCTGCTCAGCCAGGTGCAGAAGTACGAGCCGTCGCCGACCATCTTCTTCTTCGACAAGGACCGTGGTGCGGAGATCTTCGTCCGTGCCTGCGGTGGTAACTATCTGGCTCTGGAGAACGGCGCGCCGACCGGCTTCAACCCGTTCCAATGCGAGAACAATGAAGCCAACGTTCAGTTCCTGGCCGACTTGATCAAGGTGCTGGCCGGCAAGCGTGAGTACAGTGCGCGCGAGGAAGAGGACATCTACCGCGCAGTGGAAAGCATGCTCGATACGCCGATGCACCTGCGCAGCATGACCAACTTCCAGAAGAGCCTGCCCAACATGGGCGACGATGGGCTCTATGCACGCATGCGCCGCTGGACCTCGGGCAATTCGCTGGGCTGGGTGTTCGACAATCCGGTGGATACCGTTGACCTGAGCAAGGCCAACATCATCGGCTTCGACTACACCGACATCATCGACAATCCCGAAGTGCGCGTGCCGGTCATCAATTACCTGCTGCACCGCCTGGAGTCGTTGATCGATGGTCGTCCGCTGATCTACGTGATGGACGAATTCTGGAAGATCCTGGACGGCGAGGGTGGCCTGAAGGAATTCGCGAAGAACAAGCAGAAGACCATCCGTAAGCAGAATGGTCTCGGCATCTTCGCAACGCAGAGCCCGGAGGACGCGCTGAAGAGCGATATCTCTGCCGCCCTGATCGAACAGACCGCCACGCTGATCCTTCTGCCGAACCCGAATGCCAGCAAGAGCGACTACATGGATGGCCTGAAGCTGACCGAGGCCGAGTTCAGGGTGGTTACCGCCCTGGACGAGCGCTCGCGCTGCTTCCTGGTCAAGCAGGGCCATGCGTCCAGCGTCTGCCAGCTCAACCTGCGTGGGATGGACGACATCCTGTCGGTGATCTCGGCCTCGACCGACAACATCGACATCATGCATCGGGTGTTGCAGACGGCTGCAGTCCGCAATCGGATCACCGTGGACGAGCTCACGCCGGAACAGTGGTTGGAAGATTTCTACAAGAACCGGAAGGGTTCGGGGAAGGAACCCCGTTCCGACGCTGCCTGATGGCAGCGCAAGCAGGAGACAGGCAAGTGGATGTCAATCTGAACAACAGGAGTTTTGCCATGAACATCGTCAAGCGTCGGGCCAGCGCCCGCAAGGTACTCAAGCCGGTGGCCAAGGTGCTGGGTGTTGCCTTGGCGCTGTCTGCCACCAATGCTGGGGCATTTGGTCCGGTGCAGGAAACCGGTCCAGCGCTGATGCAGCACATCTGGAACCAGTTCAATACCCTGCAGTCCAAGGTGCAGGAGAAGACCCAGTTCGTCAGAGAAAATACACAGTGGCTTCAGGACTGGAACCAGACCATCAAGGAGTATGGCGAGATGCTGGTTCAGGTGCAGGGTATCGTCAACAACTTCGGTCTTCCTTCCGCTGCACAGCTGACGCCCGTTTCGCCCAAGTACCTGGTCGCTGAAACCTGTGGCACGGGCGCAGATTTGAAAGACATGCTGCCCAACATCATTTTCAATTCAAAGGGCGACTGGAAGAGCCAGCAGACGCAGATCTGCGTGAACATCCGCATGATGCAGAATCGCAAATACAACGATGCGGTTTACTTCATGCAGACGACCGGGCCTGCGTTCCTGAAGAGCATGGATGACATCGCGCAGTTGCGTTTTGGTAGCAATCGGCTCGGTGACATGAACGCAGTGGCGAACGACTCGATGCGTACTGCGAACGAAATGAACGCAACGATCAAGAACTTTGAAGCCCGGATCAAGGCATACGACGCCTACATCGATGTGATGGAGGCCAATCAGAAGGTCGTGGCCCAGTCTGCGCTCAAGGGCGATCCAACCAAGACCGTCATCAGTGACCTGGTCAAGACAGCAGCGCTGAAGACGGCGTTGTCCATCGACTGATGCGTGGAATGAAGCACCTGAGGTTCGAGTCCCTACGGGGCGCCTCAAGCGATAGCGGTATCACCAAGGGAATGTGGGTATGACGATCAGGTCGATTGCCAACTTTGATTTTTCGGGCGGATTCCAGGATTTGATGGGGCACGTGGCGCGCGTCCAGTCGGTCGGCGACTTCGTTTTCTTCAAGCTCATCCTGGACTATCTGCGGGAGCGAATCGGCAAGTTCGGCTTCGACGTCATGGACAACATGATGGCGTGGGTGGGCGGAATGGCGCTGACCCTCATGACCTTGTGGGTCCTCATTCAGGGCTATCGTATCGTCACCGGACGCAGCCGCGATTCGATGATGATCTTGGTGACCAACATGGCGCGCGCCGCACTTATCGTGGCTGTAGCGACAAGCATGGGCATGTTTGGCCGGGATCTTCATGAATTCCTGACCGAGGACGTGAAGGGTCTCATCACCCATGTCGTTACCGGGAAGGATCAGAAGCCCGAGGAGCAGATCGACAAGAGCTTGGCCTGGATGCAGGTTGCGCTGTCCAGTGTGGATGGAATCAAGATCCTGAATGACCCGGGGCTGCAGGAAGACAAGACACGAGCCATGTGGTTCATCGGCTTGGGTACGGGCGGCCCGGCGGTGACTGCTGGCTCGATGCTGTTGCTCTATGAGGTCGCGATGGCGTTGTTCATCGGTTTCGGCCCACTGTTCATCCTCTGTCTGTTGTTCGATCAGACCAAACAATTGTTCCAGCGATGGCTCTTCTACGGAATCGGGACCATGTTCTCGATGGCGGTGCTGTCGGCAATGGTGTCCATTGCATTGGATATGGTGATCCGCGTGTCTTCCTCGTTCTGGGCGACGGCGCTGGTGAACAGGTTCCTGCTTGACGGGGCCTCCAGCGACGGTATGACCAGTCAGGCGATGCAGCAGGGCGGCATGGGCCTGATTCTGACGACCTTGATTCTGACTGCGCCCCCAATGGCGGCCATGTTCTTCCAGGGCACCTTGGGTAGCTTCATGGCATATTCGCAGATAGGTGGTAGCCCGGTGGCTCAGGCACCGGGACCGAGTGGGCAGCCGCCGGGTAGCTATTACGCTCCTCCGAAGCCTTCTAGCAGTACTGAGGCTCCGACGGCGGGTCAGGATGCGGCTTCCGGGACAGCTCGCATGACTTTGCCGCAGAACTCAGCGCCAACGATTCACGACACAGGCCTTCGCGGAGTGAATCGTTAACTTGATGCGTCGCCCGCAAGTTGGCGCAAATTCTTGATCTGCTGTCGAGTGGTTTCTTATGAGAATGAATAATTTTCTATTGCTGATTCTTCTGTTGCTTGCCCCACTAGTTGCATATGGGGAGGGGCGCTGCCCGCCAGGTCAGTATCCGATTGGCGGGCAGGGTGCGGGAGGCTGTGCCCCGATTCCAGCCTCTCAGGGTGAGGGGAGTTCCGGGCCGCGTGCGATAGGGAAGTGGATCAAGACCTGGGGAGCCATATCCCGTTCTGTTGTGACCGGTGATGTGGGAGCTTCGGTTGGAAAGAGATCAAAGGCGGAGGCCGTCGCTGAGGCTCAGTCCCGCTGTGCGACATATGGTGCGAAAGATTGCTCTGTAGGGATAACGTATAAGAATCAGTGCGTCGCTTACGCGGATCCAGCTCCGGGTTCTAGTGGATTGATTTCAATGGCCGGCGGCCCAACGAAAGAGGCCGCTTCCACTGAGGTTCTGAAGTACTGTGCTGCTCACGGCGGTGGGCAGTGCACGATCAAGTACACGGATTGCAGTGAGCCGATCTTCCAAGAGTTCTGATT
>NZ_JCAFTG010000021.1:0-42144 GCF_059370035.1 Stenotrophomonas sp. YJH_SMC_37 | reverse complement strand
GTCCTCCGGTTCGCGCATCAACAGCGCCAAGGACGACGCCGCCGGCCTGGCGATCTCGGAGCGCTTCGGCACCCAGATCCGCGGCATCGACGTCGCCATCCGCAACGCCAACGATGGCATTTCGCTTGCACAGACCGCCGAGGGCTCGCTTTCGGAAATCGGCAATAACTTGCAGCGTGTCCGCGAACTGGCCGTGCAGGCAACGAACGCTACGAACTCTGACAGTGATCGTAAAGCGCTTCAGGCCGAAGTGTCACAGCTGGTCAGCGAGATCGATCGCGTTGCCAAGCAGTCGGACTTCAACGGCACCAAGCTGCTGGATGGTTCATTCTCGAGCCAGCTTTTCCAGGTGGGCGCCAACGCAGGCCAGGCAATTGCCATTGATCAGATCGTCGACGCGAAGACCTCGAGCTTGGGCCGGGCTGCATTTGCGGCTGACATCGCTGGTGCAGACGTAGCTGGTGCCGCCGCTGGCGCTGAGGTGGGTGGATTCAAGGTCAACGGCGTCACCGTCGACAAAGTGAAGTTCACGAATGCAGCGACCGATAAGGAGGTCGCAACATCTTTGGTCGCAGCCATCAATGCCAAGACCGGTGAGACTGGAGCGGTCGCAAAGGTAATCGAAACTGCGGGCGCGGCTGCTGGCGATCCGTCCACCTTCTCGATCACACTGAGCTCGATCAAGGCCGACTCCACTCTAGCGGTAGAAGCTTCAGCCACTGCGGGCTTCACTGCGACCTCGAACACCGCTACTGCCGCCGGCGCGACCGTCAACGTCGCTCAAGATCTCTCCGTAACATCTTTCAAGGATGCCTCACGGGCGATTGAGATTGTCGACAAGGCGTTGGGTTCGATCAACAACACCCGTGCAGACCTCGGCGCGATCCAGAACCGCTTCACTTCGGTCGTCGCCAACCTGCAGACCTCGACGGAAAACCTGTCGGCCTCGCGTAGTCGCATCAAGGATACCGATTTCGCCAAGGAAACCGCCGAGCTGACCCGCACCCAGATCCTGCAGCAGGCCGGCACGGCCATGCTGGCCCAGGCCAACCAGGTGCCGCAGGGCGTGCTCAGCCTGCTGCGCTGATCCACGGCAAGAAGGCGCCGCTACCGTCGAAGTGAATCGACGGTAGCGGCAACCTGGACGCCATGGTGCTCGAAGGCGCGGGCCATGCCCGGCCCGGGAAACCTCCCGAACCGGCTCGGCATCGCCCGCTCCTGCGGACCTCTCTTTCAGCGCTGTACCTTTGACTGTACGTACCGGGCGGCTTCGTCTCCCCCCGATTGTCAGTAGCCTGATCCCTCCCCTGCATTGGGGGAGGGCTTTTTGCAGACCCCCGGCAGCCTGCGGTGAATGTCCCCGCACCCTGCCCCAACCCTCCTGCAATCTGCGTGCCAGAACCTGCGCCAGACCATTGGCACGGCGCATGCATCAACGAAGTCCTCAAGACCCAGCGGCGCAGGCCGCTATTTTCGTTGACGACGGGCCGCCGCACGACGGCCAGGCCCGGATACCAGGAGAAACGACGTGGCAGACTTTGGATACGGTGGCATTGGCTCGGGGCTGGACATTTCCAGCATCGTCAACCAGCTGGTCGCAGCTGACCGCAAGCCCGCCGACAATGCGCTGAACCTGCAGCAGTCCAAGGCCAAGATGCAGCTGTCGTCGATCGGCACCGTTACGGCGGCCTTCGACAAGCTGAAGACCGCGCTGACGGCCCTCAAGGCCACGACGGCCTTCGATACCCGCACCGTCACCGCCACCGGCAAGGCCGGTCCGAACAATGCAGATGATGTGCTGACGGCGTCGGTCGCGTTGTACGACGTGGGCACGACCAAGGCAGCGGCCTCCAACGGCACGCACCAGGTGGAGGTGAAATCCCTCGCCACGGCACACAAGCTGATCGCCGATACCTCGGTGCCCAAGACCGACACCTTCGGTGCCGGAACCTTGACGCTGACCGTTGGCGTGGGCGACAAGGCCAAGACCATGAACGTGACGGTGGAGGACGGCGACACGCTGACCACCATCCGCAACAAGATCGATGCCGCCGGGCGCAAGGAAGGCGTGCAGGCCACGCTTATCAGCTCGGGCGACAACCAGTATCTGTCGATCGCCCAGGAAAAGACCGGTGCCGCCAACGCGATCAAGCTGGAGTATGCAGGCAGCGACCCGAAGCTGGGTGCACTGGTAGGCAGCCTGAAAGAAAACACGGCCGCTGCGGACGCCGAACTGACCATCGACGGCGTCAAAGTGGTCAGTGCCAGCAATACGGTGACCGATGCGGTACCGGGCCTGACCCTGAACCTGAAGGTTCCCGGCAAGAGTACCGTGGTGATCAGCACCGACACGGCCGCCGCGACCAAGGTCATGCAGGAATTCGTGACCGCCTACAACGCGGCGATCGCGGCGATCAACACGGAGACCAAGTACGACGCCAAGACCAAGGAAGCCGCCACCCTGACGGGTGACGCGCAGATGCGCGGCGCCTCCAGCCAGCTGCGTTCGATGATGTCGAGCGTGTTGAAGGAGCTCTCGGCCGACGGCCTGGATCCGAAGGTGCTGGGCCTGCAGACCCGCGGTTATCCCAACGCCGACGGCAGCCTCGTTCTCGATACCACCAAGTTTGCCGCCGCACTGGCCAGCCAGCCTGAGAAGATCCGCTCGGCCATCACCGGCGACACCGGCGGTGCTGGCACCCTGTACACCATGGTCGACGGCTATGTCAGCACCACCGTCGGCAAGGAAGGGGCGTTCGTCGCCCGCACCAAGGGCCTGAACACCACGCTGGACAACATCGACAAGCGCCGCAAGGACCTCGACACGCGCATGAAGAACGTCGAGGAACGCTACAAGAAGCAGTTCCTGGCGCTCGACAGCCTGATGGGCAAGCTGCAGCAGAGCAACACCGCACTGCAGCAGCAACTGGCACAGCTGAACCGCTAAAGGACGGCGTGCAACGCTCAAGTTTGGCGTGGTTCGCACCGATAACGGACGCAACAGCAATCAACGCCGCACCGCCGGCCACGGTCCCCACGACCACCCGACGGCACCCAGCGCAAGGAGAATCACGAATGTACGGTTCCAGCCGTCAATATGCCGAGCAGTACCGCCAGGTGGGAGTGACCAGTGCGGTTGCCGACGCCGATCCGCACAAGCTGGTGGCGATGCTGCTGGCGGGCGCGCTGGAGCGCGTACGCCGTGCCCAGGCCAGTCTTGAGCGTGGCGACCAGGCCGGAAAGGGCAAGGCGATCGGCGAAGTCTGCGCGATTGTCGGCCACCTCAACGGCTCGCTGGATCACGAAGCCGGCGGCGAGATCGCCGGCAATCTGTCGGCACTGTACGACTACGTGTTGCAGCGCCTGACCGAGGCCAACCTGCACAACGACCGTGCCGCGCTGGATGAATCGCTGCAGTTGCTGGGCGAGATCGACAGCGCCTGGAACGCGATCCCGCACGAGCAGCGCCGGCCGGCGGCGGTGGCGCCATGAGCCTGCACGAACTGCACGCCCAGCTGGATGCCTTCGAGAAGGCCCTGGGCGAAGAGTCCCTCGACCAGGCCGACAGCCTGCTCGACGGCCACGACAGCACGCTGCATGCGCTGCTCAGCCAGCCGCTGGCCGCCACCGACCACGCACCGCTGGCTGCGCTGTTCGAACGCCAGCAGAATCTGCTCGGCCTGCTGCGCCAGCGCCGCGATGCGGTGGCAGCACTGATGAATGACGGCCAGCGTTCCCTTCGCGCAGCGCATGCCTACCTGCAGGCAGAATCGCTGGCATGACCCAATTGCCGACCACGTCGCTGCACCACCCGGCTGAAAGCGAGCTGTTCGACGAGACGCTCAGCTGCGAGCTGGCCCTGCCGGCCGAGTTCCAGGCAGGCAGCGCGGCCGGTCGCACCAGCAGCGCCGAAGGCCTGCTGCGCAGCCTGGCGCTGGTTGAAGACAGCCGCGTTGACGAACATGACGACCGCAATGAGGCCAGCCTGCAGTTGCAGCGGCTGGAGGCCAAGCTGGATCTGGCGATGGTGCTGCTGGGCCGGCTGGTACGCCAGCAGGGCCAGGAACTGACGCTGCGCCCCGTGCGCTGGTCGCGCCGCGGCATCCGCCTGCAGCTGGGCCCACGCAGTGGCGCCAGCCCCGGCCAGGCCGGCGTGGTGCGCCTGCAGCCCAGCGATTGGCTGCCCGACCATATCGACCTGCCGGTGGAAGTGATCGCCGAAGCGGCGGACGGTGGCGGCGGTCACTACCTGTGGCTGCGTTTCCAGCGTCCTGGCGATGGCCTTGAGATGGCAATGGAGCGGCACTTGTTCCGCCTGCACCGCCGCCAGGTGGCCGAGGCGCGCCGCGCCCGCTGAAACCTGCCACCATCACGCTTTGCGGGCAAGCCTTGGCGCGCCCGTTCAGCTAAGTTAAGGTGGACTCCCCTACACGGATCTGTTGCGTGCCTGTGCGAGTTCTCATCGTCGACGATCACACCCTCGTCCGCGCCGGCCTGGCGCGGCTGCTGCAAGGGTTTGCCGACGTGCAGCTTGTTGCCGAGGCCAGCAACGCCGAGCAGGCACTGCAGCTGGCCCTGCAGCACGCACCGGATGTGGTGCTGATGGACCTCTCGCTGCCGGGCCGCACCGGCCTGGAAGCACTCAGCGACATCCGCCTGCGCGCGCCCGGTACCCGGGTGGTGATGATGACCATGCACGACGATGCCGCTCACGTGCGCGATGCGCTGGATCGGGGCGCGGTCGGGTTCGTGGTCAAGGATGCAGCACCGCAGGAGTTGGAACTGGCGCTGCGCGCCGCGCACGCCGGCCAGGTGTTCCTGAGCCCGCAGATCTCCGCCAAGATGCTGGCACCGATGCTGGGCCGCGAGAAGCCCACCGGCATCGCCGCGCTGTCGCCGCGCCAGCGCGAGATCCTGCGCCGCATCGGCAAGGGTGAGAGCAACAAGGAAATCGCCGCCGACCTCGGCATCAGCGTCAAGACGGTGGAGACCCATCGCGCACGCATGATGGAATCGCTCGGCTGCCGCCGCGCCAACGATCTGCTGCTGCTGGCCGCGCGCCACCAGCACGAGCTGGAGTGATTGCCTGCGAATGGGGTCAGATCCCTTTCCGCAGGAAAGGGACCTGACCCCTGCCCGGCACTGCACCGGCGACGAATTCCCGTCACCCCGACATTCCCTGACAGGAATCCGTACACCGGCCGCTGCAAAACCCGCTGCGTCGGCACGACGAATCAATGACTTGGCGGCCCGTTTCGTCAATATCCCGAGCCAATGTAGGGATAACCCCTACATCCTGTCGGGACAACCACGAATCCCCTCAGGAACCCCCCGATTCCGCCCCCGCCGGATCAAAAGCAAGATGCGTTCCACAAGGCGCCGGGGAGCGGCGCCGGGGAACCACGATGAAGGCTGCACTCTCGACCCAGCTGGGCCAACAACTTCACCTCACCCCGCAGTTGCTGCAGTCGATCCGGCTGCTGCAACTCGACGGCCTGCACCTGGAACAGGAAATCCAGCGCCTGCTGGACTCCAACCCGCTGCTCGAAATCGAAGAGGCCGAAGCGCCTGCCGCCGAAGCCACCGAGGCCAGCGCGACCACGCTGGAAACCGCCGCGTTCGACGAGTTGCCCGAGTCTTCGATGTGGGACGTGGCCGGCGCCAGCTGGCAGGACGGCGACGACGATCGCATGGCGCGCATCGCCGCCGGCGAATCGACCGACCCGCAATTGCGCGTGCTGCAGCGCCTGTCGCTGGACATGGATGACCGCGAACTGGCAGTGGCCGCGTTCTGGCTCGACCACTGCGATGAGGCCGGCTACCTGCAGGCGCCGCTGGCACAGCTGCAGCTGCTGGCCAGCGCCCAGTTCGACATCGCCGCCGCTGGCGTGGAAACCATCCGCCAGCAGCTGCTGCACGGCGAGCCGGCCGGCATGGCCGCACAGGACCTGCGCGAAGGCCTGCAGGCGCAGCTGCGCAGCCTGCACGGCGTGGTGCCGGCCCGCCATCTGGCTGCGCGCATCCTGGACGGCGCGCTCGACGCACTGGCTGCCCACGACTACCCCGCCCTCGCCCGCCAGCACGACGCCGAGATCGACGACGTGCGCGAGGCGGTGCGCCTGATCCTGTCGCTGCAGCCGCGCCCCGGCGACAGCCTGCTGCCGGAACGCAATGCCGTTGTGGTTCCGGATGTGGTCGCCTGGCACGCCGATGGCCAGTGGAAAGTGGCATTGAACCCGGCCACCAGTCGCCGCGTCTCCATCAACAGCCAGTACGAACAGGCGCTGGCAGAGACCAGTGAGGCCGCCCCGGCACTGCGCGAGATGCTGCAGGAAGCGCGCTGGTTCAGCCGCGGCCTGTCGATGCGCTACGACACCCTGCTGCGCACCGCGCGGGTGATCGTCGAGCGCCAGGCCGCCTTCCTGGTGCGGGGCGAAGAGGCCATGGCGCCGTTGACCCTGAAGGAAGTGGCCGAGGAAATCGGCATGCATGAGTCCACCGTCTCGCGCATCACCACCGGCAAGTTCCTGCAGACCCCACGCGGCACCTTCGAGCTGAAGCACTTCTTCGCCGTGCGCCTGGAGGGCGCCAGCGTCTCCGGCCAGGCGGTGAAGGCCATGGTCCGCCGCCTGATCGACGCCGAACCGGCCGGCCGCCCGCTGGCCGACGAGGCCATTGCCGGCCTGCTGTCGCGCCAGGGGGTGAACATTGCCCGCCGAACCGTCGCAAAATACCGAGAACAACTGGATATCGCCCCGGCCCGCGAACGGCGCCGGCTCAGCGCCAGGCAACCCCAGCTGGCCCGGGTGGGCTGAAAAGGATGTTGGACATGAACAAGCTCACGGTCCTGCTGGTCGATGACCACGAGGGCTTCATCAACGCGGCGATGCGCCATTTCCGCAAGATCGACTGGCTGCAGATCGTCGGCAGCGCCGGCAACGGCCTGGAAGCGATCGAGCGCTCGGAAACGCTGCGCCCGCAGGTGGTGCTGATGGATCTGGCCATGCCGGAAATGGGGGGGCTGCAGGCCACCCGCCTGATCAAGTCGCAGGACGATGCGCCGTACATCGTGATCGCCAGCCACTTCGACGACGCCGAGCACCGCGAACACGCGCTGCGCGCCGGCGCCGACAACTTTGTCAGCAAGCTGTCCTACATCCAGGAAGTCATGCCGATCCTGGAAGGCCTCAGGGAGGAACAGTCGTGAGCGAATCGCGCATCCTGGTGCTGGACAACGACGCCGTGCGCGCGGAGCGCACCGTTGCCCTGCTGGAATTCATGGACTTCAACCCGCGCTGGGTGTCCGACGCAGCCGACTTCGACCTGGGCCGACAGCGCCAGAACGACTGGATGGCGGTGATCGTCGGCAGCCTGGACGACAGCCCCGCCAGCACCGCGCTGTATCACTGGCTGGGCGGCAGCAGCCTGCCGCCGCCGGTACTGCTGGCCGACGGTGATGCCGCTGCGTTCGCGCAGCAGCATGGCCTGCACGAAGCCAACATCTGGCCGCTGGAAACCCCGCTGCGCCATGCGCAGATGGAAGCGCTGCTGCGCCGCGCCAGCCTCAAGCGCCTGGATGCCGAGCACCAGGCCGGTGCCGCGCAGGAGCAGGGACCGACCGGCAACGGCCCGGCGGTCACCGCGCTGCGCACCATGATCGAACAGGTGGCCGCGTTCGACACCACCGTGCTGGTGCTGGGCGAATCCGGCACCGGCAAGGAAGTGGTGTCGCGCGCGATCCACCAGCGTTCGCCGCGCCGTGATGGCCCGTTCGTGGCGATCAATTGCGGCGCCATTCCGCCTGACCTGCTGGAAAGCGAGCTGTTCGGCCACGAAAAGGGTGCCTTCACTGGCGCACTGACCGCGCGCAAGGGCCGTTTCGAAATGGCCGAAGGCGGCACCCTGCTGCTCGACGAGATCGGCGACATGAGCCTGCCGATGCAGGTGAAGCTGCTGCGCGTGCTGCAGGAACGCAGCTTCGAGCGCGTCGGTGGCAACCAGACCATCCGCTGCAACGTGCGCGTGGTGGCCGCGACCCACCGCGACCTGGAGACCCGCATCGCCGAGGGCAAGTTCCGCGAGGATCTGTTCTACCGCCTCAACGTGTTCCCGATCGAAGTGCCCGCGTTGCGCGAGCGCAGTGAGGACCTGCCGGCGCTGGTGGAAACCATCGCCGCGCAGCTGGCCCGCACCGGCCGTGGCGAAGTGCGCTTCACTCCCGAAGCGCTGCAGGCGCTGTCCAGCTACGAATGGCCGGGCAACGTGCGCGAGCTGACCAACCTGGTCGAGCGCCTGGCGGTGCTGCATCCGGGCGGTTCAGTACGCGTGCAGGACCTGCCGGCCCGCTACCGTGGCGATGCCGCGCTGGCAGCGGTGGCTGCACCGGCACCGGCAGCTACGGTTGCCAACGAAGAACGCCTGGACCTGCGCAGCTTCTCGTTCCACACCCCCGGCAGCGGCAACCAGCCGGCGCTGGAGCACGGCATCGCCGTCAATCGCCCGGCGGCACCGGCCGCCCTGCCCGACGAAGGCATGGACCTGCGCAACCACATGGCCAACATCGAACTGGGCCTCATCAACGAAGCACTGGAACGCACCCAGGGCGTGGTTGCCCACGCCGCCCAGCTGCTCGGCCTGCGCCGCACCACCCTGGTGGAAAAGCTGCGCAAGTACGGCATCGAACGCGAGCAGGCCGAACTGGCCGGCTGAAGCGCGCTGTCAGCATGAAGGGGGCACGAACGCCTGGGCTTGCCCAGGCGTTGGTGTTTTTGGCGCCGCTGCACGACGTCAGTAGATCCACGCCATGTGTGGATAGGGACCGTGGACGCGCGCTGACAACGCCGCGCATTTGCACAAGTTCCTACAGACAACGTTGCCGCGTTCCGGAGGATGGAGTGAGACCTTCCAACGAGGCTCCACCATGCATCGCCTCACCCTGCTCGCCGCCCTGCTCTGCCCCGGCATTGCCGCCGCCACCGGCTGCACCCTGCCCAATCCAGATGACTGAAAGCCACCCAGCCGGTCCCGCCCACTACACCCTCCTGCTGACCTGCCAGACAGACCGCCAGGGCCCTTTCATCTACACCCAGCACGACGGCCCCATCGCCCCGCGCCAGCGCCAGATTTCCGGCCGATGGACCCTGCAGCCCTAGGCCAGAAAACCGACGCCGGTTAAATGGCGCCACGACCGGAGTCAGAGCCGGTTGCGTTACAACGGGATCCGACCCCGTGCCGACCAACGGTCGGCACCCACCACCATCAGAAGCACCATCAGAAGCACCATAGGCAGCAGGTTCCAACAGATCGCGGCCACTGTCGAAGGCGGGGTGGGTCCGGTTGCGGGGGCGTGAGCGCCATGGATGGCGCGACCGAGCCTACAGGGACGTATTCACGGCGTCCCCCGCAACCGGACCCACCCCGCCACCCCACGGATAGCCCGATTTTGACGTTGATGTTGACGTCGCGTCGGCGGGTGCAGGGCGCAGCCCTGCCACCAAACACCCCCACCCTCACTTCACTGAATCGAAAACCGGTTTCGGCACGGCACTTGCACTGGCTACAGCAGACAACCCCATCCCTGTTTCTGGAACCGTTGCAGATGTCCCACTCCGTCACTTCGATCCTTTCGCAGATCCGCTCCTATCAGACCCAGATGGGACAGCCGGCGCTCAACCCGCTGGGCGAAACGCCGCGCAGCAACGCCCTGCCGGGCACGGTGCTCGATGCACCGCAGGCCCAGCCGGCCAGCTTCACCGAAACCCTGCGTGGTGCGATTGCCGGCGTCAACGATGCGCAACAGAAGTCCGGCGCCCTCGCCAAGGCCTTCGAAATGGGCGACCCCAGCGCCGACCTGGCCAAGGTGATGGTCGCCTCGCAGCAGTCCCAGATCGCCTTCCGCGCCACCGTGGAAGTTCGCAACCGTCTCGTCCAGGCTTACCAGGACGTGATGAACATGCCGCTGTAAGGAACATTGACGCATGGCACTGACGCTCTCCAAGGACAGCCTGAACGCCGAGAAGGCCGGGCAATGGTTCGACCGCCTGCAGAGTCTGCAGATCACCCGTCGGCTGGGCCTGATGGCGATGATCGCGGTGGCGGTGGCGGCAGGCCTGTCCGTGTTCTTCTGGTCGCAGAAGCCGGGCATGGTCCCGCTGTACACCGGCCTGGACCAGAAGGCGACCGCTGAAGCGACCGACCTGCTGCGCGCCGCACAGATTCCGTTCGCACTCGACCCGGCCACGGGTGGCATCACCGTGCCGGAAAAGAACCTGCACGACGCGCGCCTGAAGCTGGCCGGCTCCGGCCTGACCGACAGCGGCAAGCTCGGCTTCGAGCTGATGGAGCGCGACCCGGGCTTCGGCGTCAGCCAGTTCGTGGAAAGCGCGCGCTACCAGCATGCGCTGGAAACCGAGCTGTCGCGCACCATCAACACGCTGCGCCCGGTGCGCGATTCGCGCGTGCACCTGGCCATTCCCAAGCCCAGCGCCTTCACCCGCCAGCGAGACGTGGCCAGCGCCTCGGTGACCCTGGAACTGCGTGGCGGCCAGCAGCTGGAACGCAGCCAGGTGGACGCCATCGTGCACATGGTCGCGGCCAGCATCCCGGATCTCGCCCCGGAACGGGTGACCGTGGTTGACCAGAGCGGGCGCATGCTCAGCGTCAGCGACCCGAACAGTGAGGCGGCGGTCAACGCTGCCCAGTTCGAACAGGTGCGCCGCCAGGAAACCTCGTTCAACCAGCGCATCCGCGAGCTGCTGGAACCGATGACCGGCCCCGGCCGGGTCAACCCGGAAGTGAGCGTGGACATGGATTTCTCGGTGACCGAGGAAGCCCGTGAGCTCTACAACGGTGAACCGCAGAAGCTGCGCAGCGAGCAGATGAGCGAGAACACCACCAGCACCCCGGGCCCGCAGGGCGTGCCGGGTGCCACCAGCAACAGTCCGCCGGGCCAGCAGGCCACGCCGGCCACCGCGCAGGCCCCGACCGAAAGCAGCAAGAACGCCACCCGCAACTACGAGCTGGACCGCACCCTGCAGCACACCCGCCAGCCGGCCGGCCGCATCAAGCGCGTGTCGGTGGCGGTACTGGTGGACAACGTGCCGCGCGCCGGTGCCAACGGCAAGGTCAGCCCGCAGCCGCTGTCGGCCGCGGAACTGACCCGCGTCGAGGCGCTGGTGAAGCAGGCCGTCGGCTTCAACGCCGAGCGTGGCGACACCGTGTCGGTGATGAATGCCCCGTTCGTGCGTGACACCACGCCGGTCGAAGGGCCGGCCTGGTGGGAACTGCCATGGGTGCACGATGCCGGCCGCATGCTGCTCGGCGCGGTGGTGGTGCTGGCGTTGTTGTTCGGCGTACTGCGCCCGGCGCTGCGCGCGATCACCGGCCAGAACAGGAAGGACGACCCGCAGGCACTGGAGCCGCACACCGCGGACGTGCAGCTGGTGGATGACGATGGCATGCCGCTGCCGGCGCTGGGCGCCGACCGGGCGAGCCTGGCTGGGCCGGAGGCCCTGGCCCTGCCGGTGGATTCATATGAGGAACGACTGCGGATGGCGCGTGAAGCCGTAAAGACCGACTCCAAGCGCGTGGCCCAGGTGGTCAAGGGATGGGTGGCCAATGACTGAGGCACAACTGACCGGCGTACAGCGCGCGGCCGTGCTGCTGCTGTCCCTGGGTGAGCTGGACGCGGCCGAAGTGCTGCGCCACATGGAACCCAAGGAAGTGCAGAAGATCGGCATCGCCATGGCCACCATGACCGACATCACCCGCGAGCAGGTGGAACGGGTAATGGACCAGTTCGGCCAGGAGCTGGGCTCGAAGACCTCGCTGGGTGTGGGTTCGGACGACTACATCCGCAACATGCTGGTGCAGGCGCTGGGCAGCGAGAAGGCCGGCAACCTGATCGACCGCATCCTGCTGGGCCGCAACACCACCGGCCTGGACGCGCTGAAATGGATGGACCCGCGTGCGGTGGCCGACCTGGTGCGCAACGAGCACCCGCAGATCATCGCCATCGTGATGGCGCACCTGGAAACCGACCAGGCCGCCGACGCGCTGAAGCTGCTGCCGGACCGTACCCGCGTGGACGTGCTGCTGCGCATCGCCACCCTCGACGGCATTCCGCCGAACGCACTCAATGAACTCAACGAGATCATGGAGCGCCAGTTCGCCGGCAACCAGAACCTGAAATCGTCCAACATCGGTGGTGTGCAGTGCGCGGCCAACATCCTGAACTTCATGGACAGCGGCCAGGATCAGGCCATCCTGGGCGAGATCGCCCGCATCGATGCGCCGCTGAGCAACCGCATCCAGGACCTGATGTTCGTGTTCGACGATCTGGTCGACCTGGATGACCGCGAGATGCAGCTTGTGCTGCGCGAAGTGAGCGGCGAGCGCCTGGGCCTGGCCCTGCGCGGCGCCGACATCAAGGTGCGCGACAAGATCACCCGCAACATGTCGCAGCGCGCGGCCGAAATCCTGCTGGAAGACATGGAGGCCCGTGGCCCGGTGCGCCTGTCCGACGTGGAAGGCGCACAGCGCGAGATCCTGGCCATCGTCAAGCGCATGGCCGATGAAGGCACCGTCACCATCGGCGGCAGCGCGGAGGCCATGCTGTGAGCAACGTCGTGCGCTGGCTTGCCCCGGACCTGCTGGCCCAACCCGAACCGGTGCTGGAGCAGGAGGATGCGTTCGAACTCACCGAGCCGGACCCGGCACACGAGCCGGAGCCACCGCTGCAGCTGCCGACGCTGGAGGAAATCCAGGCAATACAGGACAGCGCCGAGAAGGAAGGCTTCCAGCACGGCCATGCTGAAGGTTACGGCCAGGGCCAGGCCGAAGTGCGTCGCCTCGCCGCGCAGATCGAAGGCATCCTCGACAACTTCAGCCGACCGCTGGTGCGGCTGGAAAACGAAGTGGTCGGCGCGCTCGGCGAGCTGGCCGTACGCATCGCCGGTGCGCTGGTCGGCCGTGCCTACGAAGCTGAGCCGGCACTGCTGGCACAGCTGGTCGGTGAGGCGATCGACGCGGTGGGTGGCAGCACCCGCGAGGTCGAAGTGCGGCTGCACCCGGACGACATCGCCGCGCTCGCCCCGCTGTTGAGCCTGCCGCCACAGCAACGCCTGGTGCCGGATACCAGTCTCAGCCGCGGCGATCTTCGCGTGCACGCCGAAGCGGTGCGCATCGACGGCACCCTGGAAGCGCGCCTGCGCGGCGCGCTGGACGCGGTGATCCGCCAGACCGGAGCCAATACATGAATCCCGATCCGCAGCCGACGCCGCCACCGGCCGACTGGGCCATGGCCCGCAACCTGCGCCTGGCCCGTCGGCTTGACGGCCTGCGCGTGGATACCGCCCATGGCCGTGGCCTGATCCGCGAAGGCGTGCTGCGCCGCGCGGTCGGACTGACCCTGGAAGCGGTCGGCTGCGAAGCGCCGCTGGGTGCCAGCTGCAAGGTGGAAGTGGTCGATGGTGGCTGGGTCGATGCCGAAGTGGTCGGCTTCGCCGGCGAGCGCACTTACCTGATGCCGAGCGCGGAACTGCACGGCCTGCTGCCCAACGCACGGGTGGTGCCGTCTGCGCGCCGTGGCGGCGTTGAAGTGGGCGAAGGGCTGCTCGGCCGCGTCATCGACAGCGATGGCGTGCCGCTGGACGGCAAGGGCCCGATCCGCGCCGAGGGCCACGTTGGCATGGCCGGCGTGTCGATCAATCCGCTGGCGCGTGAACCGATCACCCAGCCGCTGGACGTGGGCGTGCGCGCGATCAACGCGCTGCTGCCGATCGGCCGCGGCCAGCGTGTCGGCCTGTTCGCCGGCTCCGGCGTCGGCAAGTCGACGCTGCTGGGCATGATGACCCGCTATACCGCCGCCGACGTGATCGTGGTCGGCCTGATCGGTGAACGTGGACGCGAAGTCCGCGATTTCGTCGAGACCACGCTGGGCGAGGAAGGCCTGCGCCGCGCCGTGGTGGTGGCCAGTCCCGCCGACCGGCCGCCGCTGGCGCGCCTGCACGGTGCCTACCGCGCTACCGCCATCGCCGAATGGTTCCGCGACCAGGGACTGAACGTGCTGCTGCTGATGGACTCGCTGACCCGCTTTGCTCAGGCGCAGCGCGAGATCGGCCTGTCGGTCGGCGAACCGCCGACCACCCGCGGTTACCCACCGTCGGTGTTCGCCAAGCTGCCGGCACTGGTCGAACGCGCCGGCAACGGCGCCAAGGGCCGTGGCTCGATCACTGCGTTCTACACGGTGCTCACCGAAGGCGATGATCCGCAGGACCCGATCGCCGATGCGGCGCGCGCGATCCTCGACGGCCACATCCTGCTCTCGCGGCGCGTGGCCGACAGCGGTCTGTACCCGGCCATCGACGTCGAATCGTCGGTCAGCCGCGTGGTCACGGAAATCGCCGACGAACCGTGGCGCCTGCGCATCCGCAAACTGAAACGACTGGTCTCGGCGTATTCGGCCAACCGTGACCTGATCGCCATCGGCGCTTACCAGCGCGGCAACGACGCGGCCACCGACGAAGCCCTGGAACGCTGGCCGGAAATCATGGAGTTCCTCGGCCAGGACGTTGCCAAGGCCGCAGATCTCCCGCACAGCCAGGCGGCGCTGCAGCGCCTGGTGGAACAAGAGAGTTAAGCCATGAACCAGTCCAAGCGCATCGATCCCCTGCTCAAGCGGGCCCAGGAACACGAGGACGCGGTCGCCCGCGACCTGGCCGAACGCCAGCGCGTGCTCGACACCCATCTATCGCGACTGGACGAACTGCGCCGTTATGCCGAGGAGTACGCCAACGCGCAGATGGCGGCGACCAGCCCGGCGCAGCTGCTCAACCGGCGTGCATTTCTCGACCGCCTCGACAGTGCGGTCGAGCAGCAGCAGGCCACGGTCAACGGCAACCGCGAGAAGGTGGAGGCCGAGCGCGCCCGCCTGATCCTGGCCAGCCGTGACAAGGCCGTGCTGGAACAGCTGGCGGCCAGCTACCGGGCGCAGGAGAAAGTGGTCACCGACCGCCGCGACCAGCGCGAGATGGACGACATCGGTGCGCGCCGTGCGCGTCTGGTGCAGGCCGAAGACCAGGATGGCACCGAGCAGGGAGGCCGCCCGTGATGCCCGCCCCGCTCGCCAGCAGCGCCAACGCGCAGGCACAGACTGCCGGCGGCGCCGCAGCGCGCACGCCACGCAGCGAGGCCAGCAAGGATTTCAGCCAGCTGTTGCAGGGCGGCGCGCCGGACGCGCTCGCCGGCGCCGCTACGTCACCGCCCACCTCGGCACCGAAGCCGCAGACGAGCGCCGATGGAAATGGCCAGGCGCCGGAGGAACGCAGCATGGATGCGGCGGCGACGGGAAACGAGACGTCGCCCTTGCCGCCGCAAACTCCGCCTGCGGGTGATCGGGCGACGGACAAGGACACGCCGGTGGCCACCGAGGACGCGCCGTGGCCGCCGCTGGGCCTGGCCGGCCTGGTCCTGGCGATGCCGGCCTCCTCCGATCCTGCCGCCACTGCTCCTGCTGCAACGGGTGCGGGCGCGGCGCTGCCGGCCACTGCCGGACCGGGACTGCCTGCCCCGACGCCGACCCAGGCGCCGGGCGCAGCCGTCGCATCCATAACTGACAGCACGCCGCCGGCCGCCAGCGCCGGCGATGCCACGACCCTGCCACTACCGGAGACGGTCCTGCCGGGCAGCAAGCATGGCGACCGCGACAGCAACGACGTGACCGCGATCGGCGACCGTAGCGCTGCCCCATTCCTGCACGCCCCGGCCCCGGCGGCCCTGCAGGACCTCAAGGCTGCGCTCGCCACCGGCACTGCGGTCTTCAACGGCGAACCGACGCCCAGGCCCGTGTTCGGCGACGATGGTTTCGACCAGGCCGTCGGCGCGCGCCTGGGCTGGCTGGCCGACCAGAAGATCGGTCACGCCCACATCCGCCTGAGCCCGGACGACATGGGCCCGGTGGATGTGCGCCTGCAGTTGAACGGCGACAAGGTGCATGCCAGTTTCAGCAGCCCGCATGTGGACGTGCGCCAGGCACTGGAAAGCAGCCTGCCGCGCCTGCGCGAACTGCTGGGCGAACAGGGCTTCCAGCTGGCTCATGCCGATGTCGGCCACCAGGCGCCCGGTGGTGACGGCAATGCGTCGGGCCAGGCCGGTGGCGGCGGTCTGCCCGGCGACGGAGAACCGACGCCGGGCGATGGCAGCGTGTCGTCGGCGCAGCTGATCCGCCAGCGCGGATTGCTGGACGCTTACGCCTGACAGGCGTGCCAACCAAGGTTGGCACCCACCAGAGCAGTGCGGTTGGCACCTGCCAGTATCGCGTTGGTGGGTGCGGAGCTTGCTCCGCACGGCCCCACAGGCACCCCGACGGAATTCCGTCGCCCCCCGCTGCCCCGGCTCCGGCACACCCCTTGCATATCCCGGTGAAGCAACCCTCAGGAGCTTCACCCCGTGGCCGCAGCCGCTGACAAAACCAAGAAGACCGCCGAGAAGGACAAGGCCGCCAAGCCGCGCAGTCCGATCCTGATCACCGCACTGGTGGCCGTGCTGGCCGCCGCTGCCGCCGGTGGCGGCGTATGGTTCTTCACCCAGTCCAAGCACGAAGACAAGACTGCGCAGGCGCCGAAGAAGAGCGCCACCCCGGCCCCCGCGCAGTACTTCGCGCTGGACCCGGCGTTCGTGGTCAATCTCAATGGCCCGGTCGATGGTCCGCGCTACCTGCAGCTGGAAGTGCAGCTGATGACCCGTGACCCGGCTGCGCTGGAAGCGATCAAGACCCATGCACCCGCCATCCGCGCACGCCTGCTGATGCTGTTCTCGCAGGTCAGCCCGGACCAGATCGCCGATGTCGCCGGCAAGCAGAAGCTGCAGGCTGCGTCGCTGGCCGAAGTGCAGAAAGTGCTCAAGGCCGAGACCGGCAGCAATGGTGCCGACGACCTGCTGTTCACCAGCTTCGTGACCCAGTAAGGGCCCACCCATGAATGATCTGTTGTCCCAGGACGAGATCGATGCCCTGCTCCACGGCGTGGACACTGGCGCGGTCGAAACCGATCCGGAACCGCCGTCAGGCGAAGCGCGCTCGTACGACTTCGCCAGCCAGGACCGCATCATCCGCGGTCGCATGCCGACCCTGGAAATGGTCCACGAGCGTTTCGCCCGCCTGTGGCGGATCGGCCTGTTCAACCTGATCCGCCGCTCGGCCGAGCTGTCGGTGCGCGGCATCGAACTGATCAAGTTCAACGACTACATGCACTCGCTGTATGTACCGACCAACCTGAACCTGATCCGCTTCAAGCCGCTGCGCGGCACCGGCCTGATCGTGTTCGAGCCGACCCTGGTGTTCGCCATCGTCGACAACTTCTTCGGTGGCGACGGGCGCTACCCGACCCGCATCGAAGGCCGCGAGTTCACCGCCACTGAAATGCGGGTGATCCACCTGCTGCTGAAGCAGACCTTCGCCGACCTGCGCGAGGCCTGGGCGCCGGTGATGGACGTGGACTTCGAGTACATCAACTCGGAGATCAACCCGCACTTCGCCAACATCGTGACGCCACGCGAATACGTGGTGGTGTGCCGCCTGCACGTCGAACTCGATGGCGGCGGTGGCGACATCCACGTCACCCTGCCGTACTCGATGCTGGAGCCGATCCGCGAGCTGCTCGACGCCGGCATCCAGAGCGACCGCAACGATCGCGACGAAAGCTGGGGCCAGACCCTGCGTGAGCAGCTCAACATCGCCGAAGTCACCCTGTCCAGCGTACTGGCCAGCAAGCGCATGACCCTGCGCGACCTGACCCAGCTGAAGGTCGGCGACATCCTGCCGATCGAACTCAGCCCGCAGGTGCCGTTGTGCGTGGAGAACATCCCGGTGTTCACCGGCGAGTTCGGCATCGCCAACGGCATGAACGCCGTGAAGATCACCGCTACCCATCCGCCGGGCACCCGCCCGCGCGTACCCGTCATCCAGGAAGACCCGCAATGAACGATATCGACGCCCTCGAACCCACCCCGGCCCAGTTCAGCAGCCTGCAGGCCGATGAGGCGAACGGTCCTGACCTGAACCTGGACGTGATCCTGGACGTACCGGTGACTCTGTCGCTGGAAGTCGGTCGCGCGCGCCTGCCGATCCGCAACCTGCTGCAGCTCAACCAGGGCTCGGTGGTGGAACTGGAACGGGGTGCCGGCGAGTCGCTGGACGTGTTCGTCAACGGTACCCTGATCGCCCACGGCGAGGTTGTGGTGATCAACGACCGCTTCGGCGTGCGCCTGACCGACGTGGTCAGCCCGAGCGAGCGGATCCGGAGACTGCGTTGAGCCTGCTGGCCTCCACCCTGCTGGCGGTCGGCAAGACCGCCGCGCCCATCGGGCCCCAGGTCGGCCAGCATGCGGCCGCCGCACCCAGCCTGTTCGGCGCGGTGCTGGCGCTGCTGGCAGTGCTCGCGCTGGTCATCGGCCTCGGCTGGCTGCTCAAGCGCATGCCCGGCAGTGGCTTCCGCCCGGCCGAAGGCATGAAGCTGGTGGCCAGCCTGAGCGTGGGCGCCAAGGAGCGCGTGGTGGTGGTCGAGGTCAACGGCCAGCAACTGCTGCTGGGCGTCACCGCCGGCGGCATCAACACCCTGCATACCCTGCCCGAACCGCTGCCGCCGCCGGCACCGGTGCGCGTGCCGGACTTCAAGAACCTGCCGAATTTCGCCCAGTTGCTGCAGCAGCGGCTGCGCAAGGACCCCTGACATGCGTGTCACCCGTACCCGTCTTGCCACCGTGATGCCGTGGCTGCTGATGCTTGCCCTGTGCCTGTTGCCGGCACTGGCGTTCGCCGCGCCCGGCGCCCCGAACACGCCGCTGCCGGACATCAACGTGGGCAAGATCGGCGGTGCACCGGTCAGCCTGCCGCTGCAGACCTTGCTGCTGATGACGGCGATCACCCTGATCCCGTCGATGTTGCTGGTGCTGACCTCGTTCACCCGCATCATCATCGTGCTGGGCCTGCTGCGCCAGGCGCTGGGTACCGGGCAGACCCCGTCCAACCAGGTGCTGCTGGGCCTGGCCCTCTTCCTCACCGCGATGGTAATGATGCCGACCTGGGACAAGGCCTGGAGCACCGGCATGGCGCCGTACCTCAATGGCGAGATCGACTTCCAGACCGCCTGGACGCTGACCACCACGCCGTTGCGCGCCTTCATGCTGGCGCAGATCCGCGAGACCGACCTGATGACCTTCGCCGGCATCGCCGGGCACGGCACCTACGCCAGCCCCGATGCGATCCCGTTCCCGGTACTGGTCGCCTCGTTCGTCACCAGCGAGCTGAAAACCGCTTTCGAGATCGGCTTCCTGATCTTCATCCCGTTCGTGATCATCGACCTGGTCGTGGCCAGCGTGCTGATGTCGATGGGCATGATGATGCTGTCGCCGATGCTGGTGTCGGCACCGTTCAAGATTCTGCTGTTCGTGCTGGTGGATGGCTGGGTGCTGACCGTGGGTACGTTGGCAGCCAGCTTCAATCCGGCTTGATATCCCGCGCAAAGCGCAGTCGAGCATGGCTCGACTCTACAAGAGCAGATGGACCCCCGAATGTCTCCCGAACTTGCCCTGACTGAACTGCGTGGCGGCCTGATCACCGTGTTGTGGGTGGCTGGCCCGCTGCTGCTCACCGTGCTGGTGGTGGGCGTGGTGGTGGGCGTGGTGCAGGCCGCGACCCAGCTCAACGAACCGACCATCGCCTTCGTCGCCAAGGCGGCGGCACTGACCGCGGTGCTGTTCGCGCTGGGCAGCCTGCTGATCGGCCACCTGGTTGAATTCACCACGCTGCTGTTCCAGCGAATTCCGCACCTGATCGGCTAGGACACGCGCTTCGATGGACGCCGCCACCCAGATGGCTGCCGACGGCCTTCAGGCCTTCGGCATGATCGGCACCGTATTGTGGACCATGCTGCGCATCGGCGCTGTGGCCATGGCCATGCCGATGGTCGGGACCCGCGCCGTCCCGTCACGGGTGCGCGTGGTGCTGGCTGGCACCCTGGCCATCGCACTGGCCCCGCTGCTGCCCCCGGTGCCGGACTGGACCGGCTTCGACGCCGCCACGGTGCTGACCATCGCGCGCGAGCTGGCCATCGGCGTCTCCATCGGCTTCCTGCTGCGGCTGGTGTTCGAAGCCGGTGCGATGGCGGGCGAACTGATCGCGCAGGGCACCGGCCTGGCCTTCGCGCAGATGAGCGACCCGCTGCGCGGTGGTACCTCCGGCGTGATCGGACAGTGGTTCTATCTGCTGTTCGGGCTGCTGTTCTTCACCGCCAACGGCCACTTGGCGCTGATCTCGCTGCTGGTGGACAGCTATCGCGCACTGCCGATCGGCGCTCCGCTGCCGGACCCGCACGCGTTCTTCAGCATCGCCCCGACTTTCCTGCTGACCGTGCTACGCGGCGCACTGACCCTGGCGATTCCGCTGACGGTGGCGATGCTGGCAGTGAATCTGGCGTTCGGCGTGCTGGCCCGGGCCGCTCCGGCGCTGAATCCGATCCAGCTGGGCCTGCCGGTCTCGTTGCTGCTGGGTCTGTTCCTGCTGGCGCTGCTGGCCGGGGAAATGGGCCCGCCGGTACAGCGCCTGTTCGATGCCGCCTTCCAGGCTGCGGACGCGGTCACACACTGACCTGATCATCACGTTTTACTGCTTGCCATGCCTTTGTCTCTGTAGAGCCGAGCCCATGCTCGGCTGTCTTCGGCAGGAGCGGCAGCCGAGCATGGGCTCGGCTCTACGGGGCGCAATTTCACGTTTTACTGCTTGCCCTTCCCCCGGGTCTGCGCGTTAGAGTGAATGCGCGGCAACCGGGGGGATGCCGCACGTGGCCGCCGCCCTGCGTCGGCCTGCCTCATGCATGCCCCACCGTGGTTTCCGTCGACAGGCCGGTCCGGGAGACTGACGAATGCTGGTAGGCACGTACAACCCGTGGCTGGTCGCAATCTCGCTGCTGGTAGCCGTGATGGCTTCCTACACTGCACTGGCAATGGCCGGGCGCACGATTACCGCGCCCGGCAAGGCCGCGGCCTGGTGGTGGCGCCTCGGTGGTGGCTTCGCCATGGGCCTGGGCATCTGGTCGATGCACTTCATCGGCATGCTCGCCTTCGATCTGCCCATTCCGCTCGGCTACGACCTGCCGATCACCCTGCTCTCGCTGGCCTTGGCGATCGCTTCGTCGGTATTCGCACTGTGGCTGGTCTCGCTGCGTACTCTGCCGCATCCACGGCTGGCCGGCGGTGCCCTGCTGATGGGCACCGGCATCGCCGGCATGCACTACGTCGGCATGGCCGCAATGCGCATGCAGCCAGGCATCGACTACGACCCGGGCTGGCTGCTGCTATCACTGATGGTGGCGGTCGCCGCCTCGTGGACAGCCCTGTATGTTGCGTTCCGCCTGCGTGGGCAGCGCACCCGTATCGGCGACCGCTTGGCCGCGGCGGGGCTGCTCGGCCTGGCGATCGTCGGCATGCACTACACCGGCATGGCCGCTGCTCGCTTTCCGGAGGGCAGCATCTGCGGCGCAGCCGTCGGCGACGGCTTGCAGAGCGAATGGCTGGCCATGCTGGTGGTGGTGCTGTCCGTGGCGATCCTCGCGGTGGTGCTGGTGGTGTCCTGGCTGGACCAGCGGGTGGAGGCGCAGCTGCTGCGACTGCGCAACTCCATGCTGAGCACCTCGTTGACCGATGCGCAGCAGGAACTGACCCAGGCCGCACTGCATGATCCGCTCACCCGCCTGCCCAACCGCCTGCTGCTGCAGCGTCGCATCGTGCAGGCACTGGCCGAGGCCGAGCAGGGCGGCAGCCGTTTCGCCGTGATGTTCATGGACCTGGACGGCTTCAAGCAGGTCAACGATGCCTACGGCCACCAGGCCGGCGATGCACTGCTGGTGGCGGTGGCCGAGCGCACCCGCCAGCTGCTGCGGCCCAACGATATGCTGGCACGACTGGGCGGTGACGAGTTCGTGCTGGTGGTACGCATCGAACACGACGAGGACCTGCCCACCCTCGCCCGGCGCATCCTGCAGGCGGTGGGCAGCGGCCCGTTGCTGCCGGACAACGAACTGCAGGTAACCGCCAGCATCGGCGTGGCAATCTGCCCCGACCACGCTGCCAGCGAACGGCAGCTGATGGCGTTTGCCGATGCGGCGATGTACCAGGCCAAGGAATCCGGACGCAACGCCTTCGTGCTGTTCGCCGACTGGATGAATGACAGCGCCGAACAACAGTTCCGGCTGCTGGCCGACCTGCGCCGGGCCATTGGCAGCGAGCAGCTGTTCCTGCACTACCAGCCCAAGATCCGCGTGGCCACGCAGAAGGTGGCCGGTGCCGAAGCGTTGATCCGCTGGCACCATCCGGAGCATGGCCTGATTCCGCCCGATCGGTTCATCCGCCTGGCCGAGCGCAGCGGCGCGATCAACGAGATCGGGCGCTGGGCGCTGGACCAGGCCTGCCTGCAACTGCGGCGCTGGCACGATGCCGGTCACGAAGGCTGGTCGATGTCGGTGAACCTGTCGCCGGTGCAGTTCAGTTCGCCGCACCTGCTGCAGGATGTGCGCGCGATGATCGAACGCCACAACATCGCTCCGCGCCACCTGGTGCTGGAAATCACCGAAAGCACGGTGATGCGCGATACCGACACCAGCCTGCGCCTGCTGCAGGCGCTGTCGGCGCTGGGCGTAGGCATATCCATCGATGACTTCGGCACTGGCTATTCCAGCCTGCTGTACCTGAAGCGGCTGCCGGCCACCGAGATCAAGATCGACCATGCGTTCGTGCGCGACCTGGAACACAGTGCAGAGGACGTGGTGATCGTCTCGGCGATCGTGGCGCTGGGCCATGCGCTGGACATGGACATCGTCGCCGAAGGCGTGGAAACCACCGCCCAGCGCGCCTACCTGGAGCGCCTGGGCTGCGACTACCTGCAGGGCTACCTGCTCGGCCGCCCGGTCGACGCGGCGCGCTTCATGCAGCTGCACGACCTGCCGCGGCCGCGGATCGAGCTGAGCACCGGCTTCAAAGCGCCCGAAGGTGGGGGACGCTGAATCCACCTGGCGATGCAACAGGTGATGGCCTGCTGAGATGCGCTCGGCGCACCGACCTGATGGTCGGAGGGTGCGTTGGTTGTCTGCAAGAGTTCTGGACTCTTCTGCAGGAATACGAAATTCACGGTAACGTCGACGTTGCCATTTGCGTCATCCCTGGAGCGACCAGGTCGAACGCTGACGTGCCGGCAAGCCATCCAGCTTCATCTTGGGGATGCTTCCTCCTGCCAGTCACCCGATGCTCAACGAGCCCTGGCCTCCCATGCCGTTGTCGCGAGCAAGATCGTCCGCTTCAGCAGGGAGGGGTAATCCTCGAGTTGTCGGAGACGGCAAACGCGACTGACTGCAACCGCTGGCAAAGTGTTGAAAGCAGGGCCATGAACTCAGAATTGGCTGCCTCAGACCATGCTCGACCGAATCGAAGAGTAAGGTGTATGGAGCTCACCGGGTCTCCATTCAGAGCGGACTCGAGCGAGTAGCGCTCACCATCCGAGAATGCACCTTGGACACATCCGGGGAACACCAACTCCAATGATGCGATTATGGCCTGGGGACATCCGATGTCCTGCACAGCCTCGACATTGGAGAGGTCTTCTTCACCGAGGTCTTCCAGCTTCAAAACGACTATGTCAAAGCTCATTGCTGCGATATCCCATCCTGCAACCCATTCAGCACCGCCCTTCTCTCTGCGTGTCTTGGCATCATGCCTCATGTAGCTGCTAGCTGCCCCCTGTACAGCAGCAGTTGAACGATCTTCCTCACCGTCTGGATGCGATAGCGCGGCAGCGCATACAGCACTGCGAACGCCAGAATGAGCAGGAGCAGACACACAGTGCTGCCGTTCGCGGCTGACGGATAGCGGCACGGTTCTTGCACGCACCCCGGCAACCCCTGCCGCAGTGCCCGTGATGTCCGAGAACGAATCCGCCGGCGAAAAGACCGAACAACCGACCGAAAAACGCCTGCGCGACGCCCGCGAACAGGGCAACCTGCCGCGCTCGCGCGAGCTCGGCACGGCCGCCGTGTTCGGCGCCGGCGTGCTGGCGGTGATGGCGATGAGCGGCTCGATCGGCCGCGGCGCCACGGCCTGGATGAAGCAGGCGCTGAGCCCGGAACAGAGCCTGCGGCAGAACCCGAAGGAACTGTTCGGCCACTTCGGCGACCTGCTGCTGCAGTTCATGCTGGTGATCGCGCCGCTGGTGCTGGTCTGCCTGCTGGCCAGCTTCGTCGCCCCGCTGGTGATGGGCGGACTGCGCTGGTCGCAGAAGGCGTTGCTACCCGACATCAACCGCATGAACCCGATGAGCGGGTTCAAGCGCCTGTATGGCCCGGAGGCCATTGCCGAATTCACCAAATCGTTGCTGCGCGTGGCCTTCGTCGGCGTCGCCGCCGGGCTGGTGGTCTGGACCGGCTTTGACACCCTGCGCGGCCTGATCCACCACCCGCTGGAGACGGCCATCACCGACGGCCTCGGCTTCACCCTGCGCCTGCTGCTGGCCACCGCCGGCGCGATGCTGGTGCTGGCCGCCATCGACGCGCCGTACCAGCGCTGGAACTGGATGCGCAAGCTGAAGATGACCCGGGAAGAGCTGCGCCGGGAAATGAAGGAAAGCGAGGGCAGCCCCGAGGTGAAGGGCCGCATCCGCCAGCTGCAGCAGCAGATGGCCAACCGCCGGATGATGGAAGCGGTACCCACCGCCGACGTGGTGGTGGTCAACCCCACCCACTACGCGGTGGCCCTGAAGTATGAGGGCGGCGCCATGAACGCCCCCACCGTGGTCGCCCTGGGCGTGGACGAGACCGCCCTGCGCATCCGTGAAGTGGCCGACGGCAACAAGGTCGCGATCGTCTCTGCCCCACCTTTGGCACGCGCCTTGTATCGGGAGGGCCAACTCGGAAAGGAAATCCCCGTGAGACTGTATTCGGCCGTCGCCCAGGTCCTGTCCTACGTCTACCAGCTGCGCGCGTGGCGCACTGGCCCGATGCCGGACGCCCCGCACATCCAGGTGGATGAATTCGGCAAGGGAGGCCGCCCGTGAGCGCCCAGCCCTCCACCGGCTTCAACACCCGCCGCGCCCTGGAAATGATCCGCCAGGGTCTTGGCGCGCCGCTGATCGTGCTGGCCCTGCTGGCCATGGTCGTGGTGCCGCTGGCCGCGCCGGTGCTCGATGCGCTGTTCACCTTCAACATTGCCATCTCGCTGATGGTGCTGCTGGCGGTGGTCTACGTGAAGCGCCCGCTGGACTTCACCATCTTCCCGATCGTGCTGCTGATCACCACCATGCTGCGGCTGGCGCTGAACGTGGCCTCCACCCGCGTGATCCTGCTCAACGGCCAGAACGGCCACGATGCCGCGGGCAAGGTCATCGCCGCCTTCGGCGAATTCGTGATCGGCGGCAACTACGCGGTGGGCATCGTGGTGTTCGCGATCCTCACCATCATCAACTTCGTGGTGATCACCAAGGGCGCCGGCCGGGTCTCGGAAGTGACCGCGCGCTTCATCCTCGACGCGATGCCCGGCAAGCAGATGGCGATCGACGCCGACCTCAACGCCGGTTTGCTGACGCGTGAAGAAGCCAAGCTGCGCCGCGAAGAAGTCCGCGAGGAAGCCGACTTCTACGGTGCGATGGACGGTGCCAGCAAGTTCATCCGCGGCGACGCCATCGCCGGCATCCTGATCCTGTTCATCAACATGCTCGGCGGCCTGGCCGTGGGTGTGCTGCAGCATGGCATGCCCTTCGGTGAAGCCGCTGCCACCTACACCCTGTTGTCGATCGGTGACGGCCTGGTGGCCCAGCTGCCGGCGCTGCTGGTCTCCAGTGCGGTGGCGATGCTGGTCACCCGCGCCTCGCGCTCGCAGGACATGGCCCAGGCCATGACCGGCCAGGTGTTTGGCCAATACCGGGCGCTGGCGATCACCGCCGGCATCATCGGCCTGGTGGGCCTGGTGCCGGGCATGCCCAACGTCGCTTTCCTGACGCTGGCGTCGATCCTCGGCTTCATTGCCTGGAAGCTGTACCGCAAGACCCAGGCCCCGGCCGCCGATGCCGCCGCAACGGGCAAGGACCCGGCGGCGCTCAGCGCCCTCGGCCGCCCGGCCGCGCCGGCGCCCACCGCCGAACTGAGCTGGGACGAACTGCGCCCGGTCGATCCGCTGGGCCTGGAGGTCGGCTACCGGCTGATTCCGCTGGTGGACAGCAACCAGGGCGGCGAACTGATGGCGCGCATCAAGGGCGTGCGCCGCAAGCTGACCCAGGATGTCGGCTTCCTGATTCCATCGGTACACATCCGCGACAACCTGGAACTGCCCGCCAACGGCTACCGCGTGCTGGTGCACGGCGTGCCGGTGGCCACCGCCGAGATCCACCCCGACCGCGAGCTCGCGCTGGACCCGGGCAGCGCGCTTGGCACGCTGGAAGGCATCGCCGGCAAGGACCCCGCGTTCGGCCTAGATGCCACCTGGATCCAACCGCACCAGCGTGCCCAGGCCGAAACGCTGGGCTACACGGTGGTCGACCCGGCCACCGTGGTCGCCACCCACCTTTCGCACCTGATCCGCGAGCACGCACCTGAGTTGCTCGGCCATGAGGAAGTGCAACACCTGCTGGCCAACCTGGCCAAGAGCGCGCCCAAGCTCGTCGAAGATCTGACGCCGAAGGCGCTGCCGCTGTCGGCGGTGGTGCGCGTGCTGCAGAACCTGCTGGTCGAGCGCATTCCGATCCGCCAGCTGCGCAAGATCGCCGAGGCACTGGTCGAACATGCGCCCAGCAGCCAGGACCCGGCCGTGCTGACCGCCGCCGTGCGCACCGCCTTGGGCCGCTTCATCGTGCAGGAGATCGCCGGAATGTCGGCGGAGCTGCCGGTGTTCACCCTCAACCCGCAATTGGAACGTGTCTTGCAGGAGTCCACGCAGGGCAACGGCGCCGCGCTGGAACCCGGACTCGCTGAGCGACTGCACCAGAGCCTGGCCGAATGTGTCAGCAAGCAGGAAGCCCGCAACGAGCCCGCGGTCGTGCTGGTACCTGGCCCGGTGCGCGCTGCGCTGGCACGCCTGGTCCGCCACAGCGTTCCGTCGCTGTCGGTCCTGGCCTACAGCGAGGTGCCGGAGGACAAGCGCCTGAAGCTGGTCGGAACGATCAGCTGACGCCGCCCGCCGACGCGCCAGAAAACAGACACCACCTTCGAACCAACGCAACAGACAGATACCAAGGGGAACCCGCACCGTGCAGACCACCGACCACCCGAGTTCCCCGGCCGCCACTCCGCCGTCTTCGCCTCGTGACCACAGCATGAAAATCAAACGATTCGTCGCCGCCGACATGCGTTCGGCCATGAACCTGGTGCGCAAGGAACATGGTCCTGATGCCGTAATCCTGTCCAACCGCCGGATCGAGGAAGGCATCGAGATCGTCGCCGCCGCCAACTACGATGAAAGCGCCGTGCAGCGTGCGCTGGAAGCCTCGCGCCGCGACGTGGCGCCGCCGCCGGCGCCCAAGCCGCGCACCGCCGCCGATGCGGTAATCGCCGCCGTCACCCGCCGTCGCAGCGCCACCCCGGCACCGGAGCCGGTCGCCGCCACCACCTCGGCGGTGGCCGCCCTCGCCCGCGCCGCGGTCGGCGCCACCGGCCGCACCCTGGACAGCGCCGACGAGATCGTGCCGACCCGCGGCAGCACCGGCTTTGCGGCCACCCTCGCGCGTGCCGCCGTCAACGAACCGGCGCTGCCGGAACAGATCTTCGCGCCGTTCGCCGAGGCCATCGTTGCACCGGCCGCCGCCGTGCCGGCCAACCGCGCCCGCTTCCCGATCGATCCGCCGCACGAGGCGCATCACGAAAGCGTGGCGCCGGCCGTGCAGCCGCCGCCGCTGCCGACCGCTGCCGTCGCCGACGCGCAGCCGGCCAGCGCCGCCAGCGAACCGGCGTTGGCCGATGCCATTGTCGAAACCGCGCCGGCCCCCACCCTGGCTCCGGCTCCGGTGCTGACGGTGGTCGCCCAGGACGACGCCGAGATCCGCCAGTTGCGCCAGGAAGTGGCCGGCATGCGCCAGGTGATCGAGCGCGAGATGAACCGCTTCACCGACGAGCGCCTGCGCGGCTGCCCGGTGCGCGCCACCGCGTTGGACCTGATGGACGAATATGGCTTCGATGCCGGCCTGGCCCGCGACGTGGCCATGCAGATCCCGCTGGAGACCGAAGCCCATCGTGGCCGCGGCCTGATGCTGGGGCTGATCTCGCGCAAGCTGCCGATCGCCCCGGTCGACCCGCTGGAAGAAGGCGGCGTGATCGCCCTGGTCGGCCCGACCGGCGCCGGCAAGACCACCACCATCGCCAAGCTGGCCTCGCGATTCGCCGAGAAGCACGCGCCGCGTGACGTCGCCCTGGTCACCACCGATACCGCCCGCATCGGCGCCCGCGAGCAGCTGTACGGCTACGGCCGCCAGCTCGGCATCGCGGTGCACGAGGCCAACAGCGGCACCGACCTGGACCAGCTGCTGGAACGCCTGAAGGACTACAAGCTGGTGCTGATCGACACCGCCGGCCTGGGCCCGCGCGACCGCGCGCTGGCCGCCCAGCTGCAGTGGCTGCGTGCCGCCCGCCAGGTGCGCACCCTGCTGGTGCTGCCGGCCAATACCAGCTTCGGCGACATGGACGAGGTGGTCCGCCGCTTCGGCGCCGCCAACCTGCAGGGTCTGGTGCTGAGCAAGCTGGACGAGACCGGCCGCTTCGGCAACGCCCTGTCTGTGGCCGTGGACCATGCCCTGCCGATCACCTGGGTGACCGATGGCCAGGACGTCCCGGAGGACCTGCACCGGGCCAGTGCAGCCAATCTCGTACTTCGCCTTGAAGATTTGCGCCGAGCGGCCGATATGCCCTGCAACCCGGAGTTGAACCATGCCGTCGCGTGAGTACGCCAAGCTGACCAAGACCTTCCCGCTGTCGGCCACCCGCAGCGAGCCGCTCGGCCCTGTGCGCACCATCGCGGTGACCGGCGGCAAGGGCGGCGTGGGCAAGACCAACGTCTCGGCCAACCTGGCTGTGGCGCTGGCGGGCATGGGCAAGCGCACGCTGCTGCTGGACGCCGACCTGGGCCTGGCCAACATCGACGTGATCCTGGGCTTGAACCCCACCTTTACGCTGGCCGACCTGGTGGCCGGCCGCTGCTCGCTGGACGACGTCATCGTCGAAGGCCCGAACGGCGTGCTGGTCGTCCCGGCCGCTTCCGGCCGCCGGCACATGGCCGAGCTGGCCCCGGCCGAGCATGTCGGCCTGGTCAACGTGTTCTCCGAACTGGAACGCGAGCTGGACATCATGGTGGTCGATACCGCCGCCGGCATCACCGACGGCGTGCTGACCTTCTGCCAGGCCGCGCAGGACACCGTGGTGGTGGTCTGTGACGAACCGGCCTCGATCACCGACGCCTATGCGCTGATCAAGGTGCTGTCGCGCGAGCGCGGCGTGGACCGCATCCAGGTGGTGGCCAACATGGTGCGCGACCCCAACGAGGGCCGCGTGCTGTACGAAAAGCTGACCCGGGTCTGCGAGAAATTCCTCGCCGATGTCTCGCTGAACTATCTGGGCTGTGTGCCGCAGGATGATTGGCTGCGCCTGTCGGTGCAGCGCCAGCAGCCAGTGGTAAAGGCCTACCCGTCCAGCCCGGCCGCGCTGGCGATCACCGAGATCGCGCGCCGCACCGCACGCTGGCAGGCGCCGACCGAACCGCGTGGCGGCGTCGAGTTCTTCCTCGAGCGCATTCTCAAGCAGCGCGGGGTGGCCGCATGAAAGGCGCAGCCCAGTACCGGGAGGTCCAGCGCTCGGCGGCCAACGAGGTCATCTCCCAGCACTCGGACCTGGTGCGGCGCATCGCCCACCACCTGGCCGCACGCCTGCCGGCGAGCGTGGAGGTGGACGACCTGATCCAGGCCGGCATGATGGGGCTGATCGAAGCGTCGCGCAGCTACGACGCCGACCAGGGCGCCTCGTTCGAGACCTACGCCTCGATCCGCATCCGCGGTTCGATGATCGACGAGATCCGCCGTGGCGACTGGGTGCCGCGCTCGGTGCATCGCCGCGCACGCGACGCCGCTGCCACCATCCGCCGCCTGGAACAGAGCACCGGCCGTGCCGCCAGCGCCACCGAAGTGGCCGCCGCGATGGAGATGCCGCTGCCCGAATACCTGCGGCTGATGGAAGACGCCGCGCGTGGCCAGGTGCTGAGCCTGGAGTCACGCATCGAGGACCAGGGCGAGCTGGACACCGTCGCCCAGGGCGGCCCGACCCCGCAGCAGGTGCTGGAGCGCGGCGAGTTCGGCCGCGAGCTGGGCAAGGCCATCGGCCACCTGCCCGAGCGCGAACAGCTGGTGCTCTCGCTCTATTACGAGCAGGAACTGAACCTGAAGGAGATCGGCGCGGTGCTCGGCGTGAGCGAGTCGCGGGTCTGCCAGATCCACGGCCAGGCCGTGCTGCGCCTGCGTGGACGATTGAAGATTTTCGAGGCGGCCGACGCCGGCCTGGAAGAGTGAACATGCCCGAGGCGGCTGCCCCCGGCCACCCGGAATGAACAACAAAGGAACTCTGCTTTGAACAAGAACATGCGCATCCTGATCGTCGACGACTTCTCGACCATGCGTCGCATCGTCAAGAACCTGCTGGGCGATCTTGGCTTCACCAATACCGCCGAAGCCGAGGACGGGCATGCCGCGCTGTCGCTGCTGCAGAGCCAGTCGTTCGATTTCGTCGTCACCGACTGGAACATGCCGGTGATGACCGGCATCGAGCTGCTCAAGGCGATCCGCGCCGATGCCAAGCTGAAGACCCTGCCAGTGCTGATGGTCACTGCCGAAGCCAAGCGCGAACAGATCATCGAAGCCGCCCAGAACGGCGTGAACGGATACATCATCAAGCCCTTCACCGCGCAGACGCTGGAAGAAAAGCTCGGCAAGATCTTCGAACGCCTGGCGGCCAGCGCCTGATGGATACCACGGTCGACAAGAACGCCCTCGCCCTGCGCCTGCAGGAAGCCCTGGACGCACTGGAGTCCGGTGACGAAGCTGCCTGGCGGCAACGCATCGACGGACTGGTCGCGCTGCGCACGCAGCCGATGATGAGCGGCCTGTCGCGGCTGGCCCGCGAGCTGGGACAGGCGCTGGGTGAACTGCCGACCGTGCCCAGCGAGGCCGGTGAACTGGATGACGCCTGCGCGCGCCTGGACCACGTGGTGGCGATGACCGAACAGGCCACCCACCGCACTCTGGACCTGGCCGAGGAATGCCGCAGCCTGACCGAACAGCTGCGTGCCGAAGGCCTGCAGCCAGGCCAGGACGCGCAGCTCGAGCGCATCCGCCACAACCTGACCGAGATCGCCCTGACCCAGAGCTACCAGGACCTGACCGGGCAGATCATCCGTCGCGTGGTCGGCATCGTCCGCCGCGTGCACGAGGGCTTCGGCGCACTCGGCCTGCCGCCGGAACAGCATCGCACCGACCCGGCACTGGCCGGGCCGGCACTGAAGGGACTGGACCGCCACGCGGTCTCGCAGAACGACGCCGACGACCTGTTGTCGGATCTGGGGCTGTAAGCATGAGCGCGGTATCCGACGACATCACTGCCGATTTCATCATCGAGGCGCAGGAGATCCTGGACCGCCTCGGCGAACAGCTGGTGTCGCTGGAGCAGGCACCGCAGGACAGCGACCAGCTCAATGCGGTGTTCCGCGGCTACCACACGCTCAAGGGCGGCGCCGGCTTCCTCGGCGTCACTGCCATGGTCGAGCTGTGCCACGCCGCTGAGGAGGCGCTGGGCGCGGCGCGCGCCGGCCAGGCCGTGCTGCAGGCCCACCACTTCGACGCGGCCCAGCAATCACTGGATTACCTGCAGTCGATGCTGGACGCCGTGTCGTCCGGCACCGAGCCGGGCTATGCGCCGCCGGACCTGATCGCCCAGTTCGACGTGCACGGGGGTGCCGTGGCTGCGCCCGCCGCCGCCGCAGCACCCGCCGCGGGGGGCAGCGACCTGATCACCGACGACGAATTCGAGGCGCTGCTCGACCAGCTGCACGGTGGCAATGCTCCGACTGCGATCGCGCCGGCAAAAAAAGCCGACGACGGCCTGATCAGCGAGGACGAGTTCGAAGCCCTGCTCGACCAGTTGCACGGTGGCGCCGCACCGGGTGCCAAGCCTGCTGCAGTCCTGGCACCGGCGCCGGCGCCCGCGCCGCGCCCGGTCGCTGCACCGGCACCCGTGGCCAAGCCGGCGGCCAAGCCGCTGGCCGAGGCCGAACACACGGTGCGCGTTGATACCAAACGCCTGGACGCGATCGTCAACCTGATCGGCGAACTGGTGCTGTCGCGCAATCGGCTCAAGACCCTGCGTGCACGCCTGCGAGATGAAGAGCTGGACCGCGCCGTGTCGACGCTGGATATCGCCACCGCGCGCCTGCAATCGGCGGTGATGCGCACCCGCATGCAGCCGGTGGGCAAGGTGTTCTCGCGGTTCCCCAAGGTCGCCCGCGACGTTGCCCGCTCGCTGAAGAAGGAAGTGGACCTGGAGCTGATCGGTGCCGAGACCGAGCTCGACCGCAACTTGGTCGAGGCCCTGGCCGACCCGCTGGTGCACCTGGTCCGCAACGCCATCGACCATGGCGTGGAAATGCCCGACCTGCGCGAAGCACAAGGCAAGCCGCGGATGGGCCATGTACGCCTGTCGGCGCAGCAGGAAGGCGACTACGTCAGCATCGAGGTGCAGGACGATGGCGCCGGCATCGACCCGGAGAAGCTGCGCGCCAAGGCGCGCGAGAAGGGCCTGATCGATCCGGAAGCCGCCGCCCGCCTGAGCAGCGAGGAGTGCCTGCACCTGGTGTTCCTGCCGGGCTTCTCGACCAAGCAGCAGGTCACCGATATCTCCGGCCGTGGCGTCGGCATGGACGTGGTGCAGTCGCGCATCCGCGAACTGAGCGGCCAGATCCAGATCCAGTCGGAACTGGGTCGTGGCAGCCGCTTCCTGATCCGCGTGCCGCTCACCCTGGCGATCCTGCCGACCCTGCTGGTGCAGGCCGGCGAGGACGTCTACGCGCTACCGCTGGCACGCGTGATGGAAGTGCTGCACGCGCCGCGCACCTCGCTGGGCTGGTTCGATGGCCGCGCCGTGCTTGATCGCCGCTCGCACACCCTGCCGCTGGTCGACCTGCGCCAGTGGCTGGATGTGACGCCGGCCGCGTCAACCCTGCTGACCATCGTGGTGCTGCAGGCCGGCGAAGCCCGCTTCGGGCTGGTCGTGGACCAGGTGCGCGGGCGTGAGGAAGTGGTCATCAAGCCACTGCCAAAAGCCCTGCGCGGCCTGCGCGGTTATGCCGGTGCAACCTTGATCGGCGATGGTCGCATGGCCCTGATCCTGGACGTGGACGGGCTGCGTTGAACCCCGCCAGGGCCATGCCCGGCGACCCGAAAAACTGTGACTACCGTCTGTACGCGATCTACCGGTGTCTCAAGTCCCATTCATACACGCCGATACCGGAACCATGGATAGACTCAGCCTCATTGGACTCTTTCTCGCCCTGGCCTCGCTGGTCGGCGGCAGCATCCTCAAGGGCGCCGGCCTGGCGTCGTTGTGGTCGCCTGCGGCGTTCGTGATCGTCATCGTCGGCACCGTCGCCGCGATCCTGCTGCATACCTCGCCGGCGGTGTTCAAGCATGCGTTCAAGATCGTGCGCTGGGTCGTACGCCCGCCACACAGTGATCGCCGCGAACTGATCCAGCAGATCGTCGAGTGGAGCAACATCGCCCGCCGCCAGGGCCTGCTGGGTCTGGAATCGCAGGTGGAAGCGCAGCAGGACCCGTTCCTGCGCAAGGGCCTGCAGCTTCTGGTGGACGGCGTCGAGCCCGAATCGATGCGGCACATGCTGGAAATCGAACTGGGCAGCCAGGAACACCAGGACCAGGCCGGCGCCAAGGTCTTCGAAGCGATGGGCATCTACGCCCCGACCCTCGGCATCATCGGCGCCGTGCTCGGCCTGATCGCGGTGATGAAGAACCTGGCCGACCCGAGCAAGCTCGGCCACGGCATCGCCGCCGCGTTCACCGCCACCATCTACGGCATCGCCTCGGCCAACCTGCTGTTCCTGCCGGTGGCTGCCAAGCTCAAGAGTGTGATCTCGCACAACACCCGCGACCGCGAAATGGTCATTGAAGGGCTGATCTCGATCGCCCAGGGCGAGAACCCGCGCAACATCGAAACCAACCTTTCCGGCTTCCTGCACTGACATGGCCCGCCGCAAGCACCACGAAGAGCACGCCAACCATGAAGCATGGGCGATCCCCTATGCCGACCTGATGACGCTGCTGCTCGCCTTCTTCGTGGTCATGTACGCGATCTCCTCGGTCAACGAGGGCAAGTACCGGATCATGGCCGACGCGCTCACCGATGCCTTCGGTGGCGCACCGCGCACCATCAACCCGGTGCAGGTGGGGAACAAGCAGGTGCAGGGTGGCGGCTGGGACAGCCCTTCGGTGATCAAGTCCGGCACCAAGATCGGCCCCTCCGCGCCGGCGCCGTCGCACGACCCGACCCTGCTGCCGTCGATGGCCTCGCAGATGCGCATGCCGGTCTCCGTGCACAACCAGGAACAGATCGCCCGTGCCGAGCGCCAGCTCAACAGCATCGCCGACCGCCTCACCGCTGCATTGGCGCCGCTGATCGACCGCGGCATGATCAGCGTGCGCCGCACCGAGTTGTGGATTGAAGTGGAGATCAACAGCGACATCCTGTTCCCCACCGGCTCGGCCGCGCTGGACGTGCATGCACGGCAGACGCTGGCCAGCCTCGCCGAGGTGCTGCGTGACGTGCCCAACAGCGTGCGCGTGGAAGGCCACACCGACAACGTGCCGATCGCCACCGCCACCTTCCCTTCGAACTGGGAACTGTCGGCCGGACGCGCCGCCAGCGTGGTGCATCTGTTCGCCGACCAGGGCGTGCAGCCGTCGCGGCTGGCGATGGTCGGCTATGGCCAGTTTCGTCCGCGCGAAGAGAACGACAGCGCGCAGGGGCGCAACCGCAACCGCCGGGTGATGGTCATCATCCTGGCCGACACCTCGCATTCGGTGGATCCGCTCGGCCAGCGCCTCAATGCGGCCACCGGCGCCGTCGACAACAGCACCACCGAACAAGCCGCCGCAACTCCGGCCAGCGCCCCCACCTCCCCCATCGCACCGGTGAAGTTGCCGCCGGTGCCGGCTGGCAGCCGCGTCGGCGCCGCCGTTCCCCCGGCAATGAAGGAGTAAACCGATGCGCATCTGGGCAATCGCCAACCAGAAGGGCGGAGTCGGCAAGACCACCACCACCCTCGCCCTCGGCCGCGGCCTGGCCGCGCTGGGCCATCGCGTGCTGCTGATCGATCTCGATCCGCACGCCTCGCTCAGCCGCGCCTTCGGCGTACCGGTGGATCCGCCGCCGGCCGGCGTGCTGGAACTGTTCGGCGCTCCGCCGGCCGATCTTTCCAGCCTGTGCCATGCCAGCAGCATCCAAGGCCTGGACTATGTCTGCGCGCAGTCGGCGCTGGCCACGCTGGAGCGCCGCAGCGCCAACCAGCCCGGCCTCGGCCTGGCCCTGCAGAACGCACTGGCGCGCCACCAGGGCCAGCACGACTACATCCTGCTGGACTGTGCCCCCACCCTTGGCCTGTTGATGATCAACGCGCTGGCCGCTGCCGACCGCCTGATCATCCCCACCCAGGCCGAGCCGCTGGCCCTGCATGGCCTGGACGGCATGGTCCGCACCGGCGAGATGGTCGAGCGCTCGCGCCGCCGCCCGCTGCCGATCTCGATCCTGCCGACCCTGTTCGACCGCCGCACCCGCGCCGGCAACGAGTCGCTGCGCACCATGCAGGATCGTCATGGCACCCGCGTGTGGGAAGACGCCATTCCGATCGACACCCGCATCAGCAATGCCGCAGGCCTGACCCTGCCCAGCGTTGGTGAGGAGTACCCGGGCCGCGGCCTGGCCGCCTATCGCCGCGCACTGAACTGGATCCTCGGTGAGGATGCCCGCGCCCTGGAGCAGGCCGCATGAACAGCACCGGCGTACTGGACGACTATCTGGACGAACTGCTGGGCGAAGCGATCGCTCCGGCCGTCGTGCTTCCAACGCCTGACAGCGTCGCCCCGGCCCCGGCCAGCATATCGCAACCGGACCATGAGCCGACCTGGGATGACCTGCCGGCCGAGGTGATCTACGAAACCGACACCGTCGCCGCGGCGCCTGCCGCGGACAACGCCGCGCTCGAAGCCGCCTTCGAGGCCGCCGCAACGGCCGGGCGCGAACCCACCTGGGACGATCTGCCTGCCGAGGTGATCTACGAAACGGAGACTGTTGCCGTTGCACCGGCAGAGGACGACGCAGCACTGGAGGCCGCCTTCGAGGCCGCCGCAATGCCGGTCGCCGCTCCCGAGCGGGAACCGACCTGGGATGATCTGCCTGACGAGGTGATCCACGAGACGGCCCCGGCCAAGGCCGACCCGGAGCCCACCTGGGACGACCTGCCCGACGAAGTGATCTACGAGACCGACGCGGCCGACAGCCATCACCTCGCCCACACTGACAGCCCCGGCCTGCAGGCAGCGTTCGAGGCCGCTGCCGGCGGCGCGGATGTCCCCACGCCGCCCCCGGCCGTGGTAGCGCCCCCGGCGCCGCGCCCTGCGCCCGCGCCTGCCCCGGCTGCGCCCGCTGCCGTCGCGCCGCCGCCCCGCGTTGCCGTGGATGCCCCGGCCACCAACCGTCCCGGCACCTGGCAGGAACTGCAGGCACAGGCTCTCCAGCCCGCCAGCAGCCCGCATCCGCAGAACCGCCGCGCCGGCGAGCGCACCTCGCGCTGGCTGCGCCTGCGTTGCGGCGCCCAGGCTTATGCGCTGGAACTGCTGAAGGTGCAGGAAGTGGTGCTGCCAGTTCCCCTGCTGCCATTGCGCGGCACCGCACCAGCGATGCTCGGCATCATGAACCTTCGGGGCCAGGTGGTACCGGTGATGGATCTCGGCCTGCACCTGGGTGCGGCCGCTGCCGAAGACGATTCGCAGACCCGCATCGTGGTGCTGGAGGAAGACGGCGAAACCATCGGCCTGCGCGTATCGGCGGTGGAAGATGTCGCCAACCTTACCGACTCGCAGATCGAGCCGCCTGATACCGCGCGCATCTGCCAGATTTCCAACGACCTGTTCCGTGGCGTCGCCCGGGTCAGCCAGCGTCCGATGATCCTGCTCGACGCCACACGGCTGTTGAGTTGAGTCGGCGCTTTGCGCCGACGCGGTGCCTGTCGGGGACGCAACGCGTCGATTCCCCTAAAGAACCCTGCCGGGGTGCCGTTATGGATCACGGAACCGTTTGTCCGGAGCAACGATGAGCACTGTCGAACTGGGTGGGGATCTCGGCATCGAGAGCAGCACCGAGCTCAAGAACCGCCTCGCCCCGCTGGTGGCGCAGGCAGGCGAGCTGACCCTGGATGCAAGCCAGGTCGCCCGCATCCACACGGCCGCCGTGCAGGTGCTGTGTGCATTCGTGCAGGCCCGCCGCGAGGCCGGCCTGGGCACCGGCTTCCACGGTTGCACCGCAACCTTCCGTGACGCCGCGCGCCTGCTGGGCGTCACCCAGGCCCTGGGCCTGGACGCAACCCATGACAACCTGAAATCTGTGGAGAACGCTGCATGAGCGCACGTATCTTGGTGGTGGACGATTCGGCGTCGATGCGCCAGATGGTTTCCTTCGCCCTCACCTCGGCCGGTTTTGCCGTCGAAGAAGCCGAAGACGGCGCGGTCGCGCTCGGTCGCGCCAAGGGCCAGCGCTTCAACGCGGTGGTCACCGACGTCAACATGCCGAACATGGACGGCATCGCGCTGATCCGCGAACTGCGCCAGCTGCCGGACTACAAGTTCACCCCGCTGCTGATGCTGACCACCGAATCGGCCGCCGACAAGAAGTCCGAAGGCAAGGCCGCCGGTGCCACCGGCTGGCTGGTCAAGCCGTTCAATCCGGAACAGCTGGTCGCCACCGTGCAGAAAGTGCTGGGCTGATCGCCCCCCACCGCTTCCCTTCTTCGCTTCCGGACCACCAATGCCATGAGCATGGACCTGCAACGCTTCCACGCCACCTTCTTCGAGGAGAGCCGCGAAGGCCTCGACGCGATGGAGGCTGGCCTGCTGGCCCTGGAATCGGGGCAGCAGGACGCGGAGATCATCAATTCGGTATTCCGCGCCGCCCACTCGATCAAGGGCGGCGCCGGCACCTTCGGCTTCGATGCCATCGCCGGCCTGACCCACGTGCTGGAAACGCTGCTCGATGAGCTGCGTGCCGGCAAGCGGGCGCTGGAAGGCCATGCCGTCGACGCCATGCTGTCTTCGGTGGACGTGCTTCGCGCCCTGCTGCGCGAAGCCGAACACGGCCAGGCTGCCGACCCCGCCGCTGTCGCCGCAGTGAAGGCGCGCCTGGAAGCCGTTCTCTCCGGCCAGGCCGCATCGAGCGCTCCGGTCGCGGCAGCGGCCAAGGTGGACGATACCCCCGAAGCCTGGCAGATCGGATTCACTCCGGCGCCGTCGCTGTTCATGAGCGGCAACGACCCGCTGCGCATCATCCGCGAGCTGGAACACCTCGGCTCGCTGCAGGTCGCCGCGCGCATGGAACGCCTGCCCGGCTTCGCCCAGCTCGACCCGCTGGAGGCCCACCTGGCGTGGGATCTGGGCCTGGTCGGCAAGGTGCCGCGCAGCAAGATCGAAGACACCTTCGCCTGGGTGCTGGACGACTGCGAACTGGACATCCGTCCGGCCGCGCCGCCAAGCCTGGCCACCCAGGCCCCGGCCGCAGCTGCCCCCGCTCCGGTGGCAGCGGCGCCGTCGGCACCTGCCGCGCCAGCCGCCAGTGGCGGCGCCAACCAGGAAGCGGAAACCTCGATCCGCGTCAGCGTCGACAAGGTCGATGCGCTGATCAACCTGGTCGGCGAACTGGTCATCACCCAGGCCATGCTCAAGCAGGTCTCGCACGCACTGGACCCGGTCCACGCCGAAAGCCTGTTCGCCGGCCTGGACCAGCTTGAACGCAACACCCGCGACCTGCAGGAAGCGGTAATCGGCGTGCGCATGCTGCCGGTCGATGCGGTGTTCCGCCGTTTCCCGCGCCTGGTCCGCGACCTGTCCAGCCGTCTCGGCAAGCAGGTGCGCCTGCGCACCGTCGGCGAAGGTACCGAGCTGGACAAGGGCCTGATCGAGAAGATCGCCGATCCGCTGGTGCACCTGGTGCGCAACTCGATCGACCACGGCCTGGAAATGCCCGACGTGCGCCGCGGTGCAGGCAAGGACGAGACCGGCACGATCACCCTGGCGGCCTCGCATCAGGGCGGCCATATCGTCATCGAAGTCAGCGACGATGGCCGTGGCCTGGACCGCGCCAAGATCCTGGCCAAGGCTCACGAACGCGGCCTGGCCGTGCCGGACAACCCGACCGATTCGCAGGTCTGGGACCTGATCTTCCAGCCAGGCTTCTCCACGGCCGATGCGGTCACCGACCTGTCCGGGCGTGGTGTCGGCATGGACGTGGTCCGCCGCAACATCCAGGCACTGGGCGGCGAGGTGCAGATCGAAAGCAGCCTCGGTACCGGCACCCGCACGCTGATCCGCCTGCCGCTGACCCTGGCCATCCTCGACGGCATGACCGTAGCAGTGGCCGGCGAAACCCTGATCCTGCCCCTGGCGTACGTGCTGGAGGCGCTGCAGCCGCAGGCCGAGGACATCCGCAGCATGGCCGGCGAGGGCCGCGTGCTGCGCGTGCGTGGCGAGTACCTGCCGATCCTCTCGCTGAGCGAGTACTACGGCTACGGCAACCGCGCACCCGGCAGCGAATCGCTGGTGGTGGTGGTCGAAGGTGATGGCCAGAAGATTGCGCTGGAGGTGGACGAACTGGTCGGCCAGCAGCAGGTCGTGGTGAAGAACATCGAGAACAACTACCGCCGCATCGGCGGAGTATCCGGCGCCACCATCCTCGGCGACGGCCGGGTCGCGCTGATCGTCGACATCGGTGGGTTGGTGCGCTCGCTGCGGATGCCGCAGGCGGCCTGATCCACGCTGCATGCGAACCATGGACCGCCGCCCCTCGGGGCGGCGGTTTTCGTTTGTGTTCGCCCTGCCAGTGGGGTCAGATTCCCTTCCGCAGGAACGGAATCTGACTGCGGGACGGCACCCCGAAACCAAATCGTGAACTCCGTCGGCACGCTAGTTGCTGTCGCAACCACTTCATCCAATCGAAAACCGCTTCGCTGCAACGCTTCCGTGCTGCCCTCCCTACGCATCCGAATGTGATCTGCGTCCATAAAGTCCATCGAGACTGCGCCGCTATTTCGCATTGACGGCCGTCACCGAACCCCACCGGGAACCACCGTTCGCTCTGCAACCACCCCCAAACCGGCGCACAGACGCCGGCACTCTGCCCACCTGGAGCACCCTGCATGAAGTGGTTCCAAGATCTGCCCATCGCCCGCAAGCTGGCTGTGGGGTTCACCCTCACCACGTTGATGACCCTGATCCTCGGCGCGTTCGCCCTGCTGCGACTGAGCGAAGCCAACGCGCAGCTACGCGACATGGCTGGCAACGATATCCCCTCGGTCCAGCACCTGGGCGAGGCGCGCTCGCAGCTCGGGGAGTTCCGCACCTACGAACTGGCCCAGCTGAGCATGCTCGACCAGCCGGAAAAGGTGGCCGACTACAACAAGCGCATGGACGACACCGCCAAGGCCGTACATGACGAACTGGCGGCGTACGCGGCGCTGCCGGCGCTGGACAAGGAGCGTGAACTGTATCGCGCAGCCAGCGCGCAACTGGATCGCTACTTCGCCGCCAACAAGGCGATGCGCGACGCCGTGACCGCCGGTGACGGCGCCCTGGCGCGGCAGATCTCCGACGAGCAGTCACGCCCGGCGCGCCGCGACCTGTTCGCTGCGATGAAGGCACTGGGCGCCCATATCGCCGGGCAGATGGACGGCAAGATCGCCGACGCCAACGCCACCCATCGCAACAGCATGATCGCCATCATCGGCTGCATCATCCTGCTGTCGCTGGTGGCCGCCGCGCTGGCCATCGTCATCTCGCGCGCGGTCACCGGCCCGCTGGGCAAGGCCGTGCATGCCATCCAGGCGGTCGCCCGCGGCGATCTCAGCGTCAGCACCCAGGCCACCAGCAGGGACGAAGCCGGCAGGATGCTTACGGCCACGGCCGAAATGACCGCAATGCTGCGCCGTTTCAGCGAGCAGACGCAGCTGATGGCACAGATGCATGCCGGCCCGGACATCAGCCACCGTATTCCGGAAGACTTCCCGGGCGTCTACGGCCAGCTGGCCAGCGGCATCAACACGGTGATCTTCGAACACCTCGATGCGATCGTCGATGCCATTGAAGTGCTCAACCAGTACGCCATCGGCAACCTTGCTCCGGACGCCCGCCGCCTGCCCGGCAGCCGCGCGATCCTGCACGAATCGATGGACGCCGCCAAGGCCAGCCTGCTGGCCATCAATACGCAGATCCAGCACCTGGCCTCGGCCGCCGCTGCGGGCGACTTCAGCCAGCGCGGTGACGCGCAGCGCTTCGATCACGATTTCCGCGTGATGATCGAGCAGCTCAACAGCATGATGCAGGTCGCCGACGGCAACCTCGGCCAGCTCTCGCAGCTGCTGCAGTCGATCGCCGCCGGCGACCTGACCGCACGCATGGACGGCCAGTTCAACGGCGTGTTCGCGCGCATGCGCGACGACGCCAACACCACCGTCGCACAGCTGACCCAGATCGTCAGCCAGATCCAGGCCAGTGCCTCCAGCATCACCCTCGCCGCTGGCGAGATCGCGTCCGGCAACAGCGACCTGTCGCGCCGTACCGAGCAGCAGGCCGCCAACCTGGAAGAGACTGCCGCCTCGATGGAGGAACTGACCTCCACCGTGCGCCAGAACGCCGAACACGCCCGCCAGGCCAACCAGCTCGCCATCGGCGCCCATGGCGTCGCCTCGCAGGGCGGTGAGGTGGTCGGCCAGGTGGTTACCACCATGTCGGCCATCGAAGCCTCGTCGAAGAAAATCGCCGAG
>NZ_JCAFTG010000020.1:0-55436 GCF_059370035.1 Stenotrophomonas sp. YJH_SMC_37 | reverse complement strand
ATCCTTTATCGACGTTAAGGTGCGGGATGGGGATCGCTCGGCTCGTCTGTCGGCTGCTATCCGCAGATATCATGTTGACGGTCCCTCCACCCTGGCTCCTACATACCGCGTAGGAGCCGGGAGGAACATACAAGCCATGCTGGGCTGCTTCTGAAACGTGTTCAGTGGAAGTCAAGCAGGCTCAGCTCTGGCGAAACTGCAGGTAGAGACGCTGGCAGCATCGCTGACATCAGAATGCACCGCTATCAACTCGGCTTCCGGGAGCGCCTTCTGGACCTGCGCGCATGTGTCACGCGCGACATCGTTTGCGGCCGTTCCCTCTCGCCAGAATCGCAACGCCAAGATGCCCGGCAAACCGCTGCCCAGCAATGCATCGTCACATCCCGACTCTGCAAGACATCGCTCAAATGCACTGAGATCTTCTCCGGTATCGGGCACCCGATACATCAGCGTGAAGCTGAATTCCACCATCAATCCATTTCAGACCTGAGGTCGCTATCAATCAGCGTATGACCTAGCCTGCAGGCGTCCAGAGCCACATGCGTCAGTCCCATCGATGAATCGTGACTCAAGCCCACGAAGGAGGCGACCGGGGATCATCCGCAACCTATTGCAGCGCGTCATGTAACCGATTACATACCTTGCTAGCGTAGCGCTCGCCCGATACCTGCCGAACCTGCGAGGCTGTACGTAATGACATTGCGCGCCGAACGCTCCAAGGTCTCCCGCTCAGCCATTCCGTGGCGAGCTGCCGCCACCCTGCTGTTGGCCGCCCTCGCCGCTGCCGCACAGGCACAGACCCTCCCCCCGCGCAGCCAATGGCAGGCCAGCAGTTCCTCGCAGCAGGTGCCGGCGATGGCGATCGGCCACCTGATCGACGGCGATCCGAAGACCGTCACCGGCGGCGCCTTCAGCCCCGGCCACTGGTTCCAGATCGACCTGGGCGCGCCCACCCAGCTGGCGGGCGCCCGCCTCACCTGGGATGTCTCCAACCCGGAAGGCTATTCACTGCAGACCTCAATGGATGGCATGCAGTGGCAGACCGCGTACACGATGGCCGATTCACTGGGCGATGTGGAAACGCTGTACTTCGCGCCGCGGCAGGCGCGCTATCTACGACTGGCCAGTCCGCAGCGCACCTCCGACTGGGGCGTGTCGATCTTCGAGCTGGAGCCGCTGGACAGCACGCTCAGCGCACGCATCGCCGATGTCGATGCAACACAGGCAGCCGCGCTCTGGCAAGGCGGCGGCACCGTTGCGGTTCCGGCCGGAAAAGGTGGATCCCATGCGCTCGAGATCACGCTGCCGCAGGCTCAATCCACGGCTGGCCTGGTGGTCGACTGGGCCGATGGCGCGCGCGGCGCTGCGCGACTGCAGGCGCAGGATGCACAGGGCCGCTGGCAGGACGTCGCACACGATGCACAGGCGGCCAATCATCGGCAAAGCTGGCTGGCTGCTGACACGGCACAACCCCTGCGTGCGTTCCGGCTGAGCGTGGACGGCCCCGCACCGCAGGTCGCGCGACTGCGCCTGCTCGGGCCAAAGGCGGTAATGACGCCGATGAAGCGATACCAGATCACCGCCAGCGGCGCTCAGCGCGCGTTGTTCCCGGCATCGCTGCAGATGCAGCAGACCTACTGGACCGCCGTCGGTGTGCACGCAGGACGACAGAAATCGATCTTCGACGAATACGGCAATCTGGAAGCCTTCAAGGGCGCGCCGCTGGTGCAGCCGATCTGGCGTGGCGCTGACGGGCGTGCCGCTGGCGCGGCAGGACAGCCGATACAGCACGCGTTGCGGGATGGCTGGAAACCGATGCCCTCCGCTACGTGGTCACCGCAGCCCGGCCTGGAGGTGCGCAGCGAGGTATTCGCCATCGAGCGCGACGGCCAGCCGGTAACGTTCTTGCGGCATCGCCTGCACAACACGGGCAGCGCCAGGATCGAAGGCACGCTCAGCCTGGTCGTGCGCCCGATGCAGATGAATCCGCCGTGGCAGAACGGCGGGCTGTCACCGATCCGCGATGTGGCGATCGATGGACAGGCCGTGCGCGTCAATGGACGCACGCTGCTGCAGTCGCTCACGCCGGTGGCTGCGTCCGGCGCGGCGCCGTTCGGCAAGGATGGCGCAACGGAAATCACCGCGACCCTCGCTGCCGGCCAGCTGCCCTCCACGCAACAGGCGCGCGACGACGAGGGTCTTGCCTCGGCTGCGTTGAACTACCGCGTATCACTGGCACCGGGGGCCAGCGATGCCATCGTGGTCGCGTTCCCGCTGGGTACTACCGCCGCCGATACCAAGGGCGCACTGCCCGAAGCGCCCGCGCTCGATCTAGCCACGCTGCCCCGCGAATCCAATGCGGCGTTCGATTCCCTGGCCGCGCAGGCCTCCGCGGACTGGCAGGCACGGCTGGGCCAGGTCGGCCTGCGCCTGCCCGATCCCTCACTGGTCGACATGCTGCGTGCGCAGGCCGCCTACATGCTGATCAACCAGACCGGCCCGGCGATGCAGCCCGGCCCGCGCAACTACAACCGCTCTTTCATCCGCGACGGCATGGCCACCTCGGCGGTGCTGCTGCGCATGGGCGAAGCACGCGTCGCGCGCGACTACCTGGCCTGGTACAGCGAACACGGGGTGCATGCCAACGGCCTGGTCTCGCCGATCCTCAACGACGATGGCAGCGTCAATACCGGCTTCGGCTCGGACATCGAGTACGACAGCCAGGGCCAGTACGTGACGCTGGTGGCCGATGTCGCGCGCCTCGATGGCGGACCCGAATCGGTACGTGCCTATCTGCCGAAAGTGAAGGCAGCGCTGCGCTTCCTGCAGGAACTGCGCGAACGCACGCTGGCGCCCGGCTACAAGGCCGACCAACCAGCGCCGGAGCGCTTCGCGGGCATTCTTGCGCCGTCGATCAGCCATGAGGGTTATCCGTCTCCCACCCACAGCTACTGGGACGACTATTGGGGCCTGAAGGGCTGGCACGACGGCGCGTGGCTGGCCGAATCGCTCGGCGACCACGAGACCGCAGCGTGGGCACGCGAACAGTACAAACTGCTTTACGACGCGCTGCATGCCTCGATCCGGGCGACGATGGCGTGGAAGGGCATCGACTTCATTCCCTCCTCGGCCGACCTGGGCGATGGCGATCCCACCGGCGTATCGATCGCACTGGACCCGACCGGCGCACAGAGCGTGCTGCCCGCCGAGGCGCTGCGGACCACCTTCGCGCGCTATCTGGACGATGTGCGCAAGCGCAGCCAGCCTGGTGCGTTGTACGCGTACACCCCGTACGAGATCCGCAACGTGCTGAGCTATGTGCACCTCGGCCAGCCACAGGTGGCCGATGAGCTGCTGCAGGGGCTTCTGCATGATCGGCGCCCGCTTGAGTGGCAGGTGCTGGCCGAAGTAGTGCATTCACGGCTGCGCTTCCCGCGCTACCTGGGCGACATGCCGCACACCTGGATCGGCGCCGAATACGGCCGCACGCTGTTCGGCATGCTGATGCGCGAAGACGATGATGCGTTGTCGCTGCTGCCAGGTACGCCACCTTCGTGGGTGGCGGGGGGTGGATTGGCGGTGGAACGCCTGCCGACCGCGTACGGCACGTTGCAGATGCAGGCGCGGCAGCGCGACGGCATGCTGACGGTCACGCTGGGCAAGGGGTTGCGCAGCGGGACGGCAGTGAAGGTCTGGTGGCCGGCGCGCACCATGCCGAAGACGGTGCGTGTGGATGGGAGTAGCGTTTCCGACTTCGACGCCGAGGGCGTGCGCTTGGCGAAACCGTTCCGGACACTGGAGGCGCGTTGGTAGAGCAGCCGAGCATCGCTCGGCTCTACAAAGACGGAAGTAGCGCCGGGCCACGCCCGGCGTCATTGCAGCGTCGGCAACCCCGGCGGATTGGTCTGCGACTGCGGCACCGCTTCCTCGGCCACATTCCATCGCTTCAGCGCCTGCGCATAGGTGCCGCTGCCGATCTGGGTGTTCAGCGCCTGCGTCACCGCGTCGGCCAGGCCGCTGCCCTTGCGCGTGGTCACCGAGATCGCTGCGGCATTCGGCCATCCCCCTGGGAACAGGCCCACACGCCGCACCTTGCCGTCGCGCGCCGAATAGGCGCCGGTAGCATTGGGCTCGAACGAGACATCGGCGCGGCCGGTGATCACCGCCAATCGGCCGACCACCGCGTCATCGAAGTACTGGTATTCCACGGGCTTCAATCCCGCCGCGATGTTCTGCTGGTCCCACTGGCGCAGGATCTGGTCCTGGTTGGTGCTGGCACCGACCACCACCTTCAGCCCGGCCACATCGGCGGGCTTTTCGATTTTCTGGATGGGCCCGTCGCTGCGCGTGTAGATGCCCAGCAGGTCGTAACGGTAGCTGGAGAAATCGAACTTCTTCTTGCGTTCCTCGGTGACCGTCACGTTCGACAGCACCGCATCGTACTTGCCTGACTCCAGCCCCAGCGGCCAGTCGGCCCAGGCCACCGGCACGATCACCAGCTTCAGGCCCAAAGCATCCGCGATCAGCCGCGCGATGTCCGGTTCGATGCCGACCACGTCCTTGCTGTCGGCGCCGTAGTCGGCCAGCGGTAGCTGCCCCGGGTGGGTCGCCACGGTGAATGCGCCCGGCGTGACGAAGCGGTAGCCCGCAGGAATCAAGGCCTGCGCCTTCGGGTCGAGCGTGCCCTTCAGCACGGCGGTGTTGGTGCCGGCCAGGCTGGCCGCGGCCACAGCGGCAGCCTCCGGGGCCTGGCGCGCGCGCGAGTAGACGATGCCGGCGATGCCGATGACCAGCACGCCCACGATCAACAGGGTGCTGCGCGAGGGGCGACGCGGTACTGCAGGGCTCATGATGTTCCTTCCGGGGTTACAGGGTCTTGGCCAGGAAATCGGCGGTGCGTTGCTGGCGCGGGCGCTCGAACAGGGCCTCGGGCGTGCCCTGCTCGATCACCCGCCCCTGGTCCATCATCACCACGTGGTCGGCCACGCGGCGGGCGAAGCTCAGCTCATGGGTGACGATCACCAGCGTGGTACCCGAACGGGCCAGTTCCTCGATCACGCTCAGCACCTCCGCCACCAGTTCCGGGTCCAGCGCCGACGTGGGTTCGTCAAACAGCAGCACCTTCGGCTGCAGCGCCAGCGCGCGGGCAATCGCGATGCGCTGCTGCTGGCCACCGGACAGCTGGCGCGGGAACGCACCGGCCTTGTCGGCCAGGCCGACCCGCTCCAGCAGCGTGCGCGCCTGCCGCTCGGCCTGCGCACGCGGCACGCCGCGCACCGCGATTGGCGCCTCGATGATGTTCTCCAATGCGGTCAGGTGCGGGAACAGGTTGAAGCCCTGGAACACCATGCCCACCTCGGCACGCCGACGGCGGATCTCGCGCTCGGGAAGTTCGTACAACGTGTCACCCTCGCGGCGGTAACCGATCAGCTGGCCGCCGACGGTCACGTAACCACTGTCCGCGCGTTCCAGGTGGTTGATCAACCGCAGCAGCGTGGATTTCCCGGCACCGGACGGGCCGATCAGCACCGTCACGCTGCCGGCGCGCAGGTCCAGGTTCACGTCTTCCAGCACCGGCTGATCGCCGAACACCTTGCCTACGCCGTGCAGCGACACCGCCGCGCCCTGGCCCGCTTCGACCTGGGTGGCGATGCGCGGGCGGTTGGCCACGCGCGGCGCAGCATCACTGGATGTCCGCACCGGTGACGACACCCGCGACACCGAGCGCTCGCGCTGCAGCTGGCCGCGCGCGAAGCGCTGTTCCACGCGCCGCTGCAGCAGCGACAACACGGTCAGGATCACCAGGTACCAGACCGTGGCCACCATCAGCAGCGGCACCACTTCCAGGTTGCGCCGATAGATCACCTGCACGGTGTAGAACAGCTCCGGCAGCGCCAGCACGTAGAGCACCGAGGTGCTCTTGGCCAGGCCGATCACATCGTTGAACGCGGCCGGCAGGATCGAGCGCATTGCCTGCGGCAGGATGATGCGGCGCACCTGGCGGCCCCGCGGCAGGCCAAGCGCGGCCGAGGCCTCGTACTGGCCGTGGTCGACCGAAAGAATGCCACCGCGGATCACCTCCGCCGAGAACGCCGCCTGGTTCAGGGTCAGGCCCAGCACCGCGGCGGTGAACACACCGATCAGCTGCGTGGTCGGGTACGAGAACAGGCTGATGCCGGTGAACGGCACGCCCAGTTCGATGGTGCTGTACAGGTAGCCCAGGTTGTTCAGCAACAACAACAGCACCAGCAACGGGATCGAACGGAACAACCACACATAGCCCCACGACACCGCCGACAGCAGCGGCGAACCAGAGACGCGTGCCAGCGCGAGCAGCGTACCCAGCGCGAAACCGAGGCCGGTGCCAAGCGCGGTCAGCAGCAGCGTGCGACCCAGGCCTTCCAACACCGGGCGTGCGAAGAACCACTCGGCGAAGGTGCCCCAACCCCAGCGCGGATTGCCCAGCACGGACTGCAGCCCGATCAGGATCAGCGCCAGTGCCAGCACCGTGCCGAAGACCTGCAGCGGATGCCGGGCCGGCACGATCTTCAGTGCCGGTCCGGGCGCCGGACGAGCGGCGATGCCCTCCAGCGCGGTCGACGGTGTGCTCATGCGTGGGCTCCGTGCAGCAGTGCCTGTGCAGCGGTAACGACAGGCGTCGTCGCCCGCAGGTGCTTTTCGAACGGCAGATGCGCAACGGTTTCCGGGTCGGCCTCCAGATCGAACAACGCGGTGTAGCCGTGGCTCAGGTACAGGCCAACAGCTTCCGGCTGGCGGAAGCCGGTCGTCAGGAACACCCTCCGGTACCCTTGCCGCGCCGCCTGCTCTTCCAGCTCCTGCAGCACGCGCCGCGCAATGCCCTGGCGACGCAGCCCGGGCAGTGTCCAGATGCGCTTGAATTCGGCGGTATCCGGATCGCGGTGCGGCATGAACGCACCGCCGGAAATCGCCACCCCGTCGCGCAGCAGCAGCACGAAGGCGCCCACCGGGGCCGCAAAGGCCTGCGCCGGGTAGCGCTGCAGCTCCTCGCGGGCGCTGCCGCCGATGCGGCGACGCACGTCGGCGTAGCGACTGTCGTACTCCTGCTCCAGGCCATCGAACAGGGGCCGCGCCAGCGGATCATCCACCGAGGTATAGAGGAAGCGTTCGTCGTGGCTCATGTCGCGTCCTTCACCAGGTAATCTTCGGCCAGTCGCGCCCACAGGCTGGCGGCGGGGGCAATGGCCGCGTCGTTGAACACATAGCGCGGGCTGTGCAGCGGTGCACTGTCACCGTTGCCGACGAACACGAAACTGCCCGGCCGCGCCTGCAGCAGGAAGGCGAAATCCTCGCTGGCCGTGCGCGGTGCGAAGTCGGGCACCACCTGTGCGGCGCCGAAGCCCTGCACGGCCACCTCGCGGATGTAGGCGGTCTGCTGCGGATGGTTGATCACACTGGGGAAGCCGCGCGGGAATTCGATCTCGGCGCGCGCACCGAACGCGGCGGCGGTCTGTTCGGCAATCTCGGTGACCCGGCGCCGCAGGGTATCGCGCACCTCCGGTAGATAGGCGCGCACGGTCAGCTTCAGCTCGACCACGTCCGGAATCACGTTGGCGGCCTGCCCGCCGTGGATCGAACCGACGGTCACCACCCCCATCTGCCGCGGATCGACATTGCGCGACACCACGCTCTGCAGCGCGGTGACGATGTGCGCCGCCGCCAGGATCGGGTCGACGCTGCCCTGCGGTTCGGCACCATGTCCGCCCTTGCCGATCACCTTCAGCCGCGCCCAGTCCACCGATGCCATCGCCGGACCATCGACGAAGCCGAAGTGGCCGACCGGTACGCCGGGCCAGTTGTGCAGCCCATAGATCGCATCCACCGGGAAGCGCTCGAACAGGCCGTCGGCAATCATCTTCGATGCACCCGAGCCGGTTTCCTCGGCTGGCTGGAACACCAACTGCAAGGTCCCGTCGATATTGCCGTGATGGGCCAGGTAATGCGCCGCAGACAGCAGGATGGCGGTGTGACCATCATGACCGCAGGCATGCATCAGGCCGTCGGTCTGGCTGGCGTAGGCCAGCCCCGAGTCTTCGTGGATCGGCAAGGCATCGATGTCCGCACGCAGCCCCAGCCGACGGCCGCCCTGCCCACGCTGCAACGTGCCGACCACGCCGGTGCCGCCGAGACCGGTGGTCACCTCATAGCCCCATTGCTGCAGCAACTCGGCCACACGGGCGCTGGTGCGGTGCTCCTCGAAGGCCAGCTCCGGGTGGCGGTGCAGGTCATGGCGGATCGCGATGGCGGCCTCGGCGCGTGCTGCAATTTCCGGCAGCACGCCGATGGACGCGGAATCCAGCCGGGCATGGCCCGGCGCTACCGAGTTCTCTCCGCTCATCGCCCTACCCCGCCTTCCGCGCCGGCTCGGCGTCGGTCGAATAGCGGCTGGCCTTGTACGGCAGGCCCAGATGCTCGCGCAGGGTCTGTCCTTCCAGCTCGCGCTGGTGGTAGCCGCGCGCCTGCAGGATCGGCAGCACCTGGGTCACGAAATCGTCCAGGCCTTCGCGCTGCGCGGCGAATCCAAGAATGAAACCGTCGCTGGCACCGGCGTCGAACCAGCGGATCAGCTCATCGGCCACGTGCTCCGGCGTGCCGATGAAGTTTGGTCGCGGGCTCACCGCTTCCAACGCCACCTGGCGCAGGCTCAGGCCCTTCTCACGCGCATCCTGCTTGATGCGGTCGGTGGTGGAACGGAACGAATTGCTGCCGATGTCACCCAGCTCCGGGAACGGTGCATCCGGGTCGTACTGGCTGAAGTCGTGGTGATCGAAGAAGCGCCCCAGGTACGCCAGTGCATCCTCCAGCGTGGCCAACGCGGCAATCGCCTGGTACTTGGCCTCGGCCTCCTCGGCAGTGCGGCCGACGATGGGGCCGATGCCCGGGAAGATCTTCACGTCATTGCCGCTGCGGCCGTGGGCGATCGCCGAGTTCTTCACCTTCTGGGTGAACGCGCGGGTTTCTTCCAGCGACGGCGAATGGGTGAACACCGCATCGGCGTACTTCCCGGCCAGCGCGATGCCATCATCGGAAGAACCCGCCTGGAAAATCACCGGCTGGCCCTGTGGCGAGCGCTGGATGTTGAGCGGGCCTTCCACCTGGAAGAAGCGGCCCTTGTGGTCGAGGCGGCGGAATTTCTCCGGTGCGAAGAAGGTGCCGCTGTCGCGCTCACGCACGAAGGCGTCGTCATCCCACGAATCCCACAGCCCCTGTACCACCTCCAGATATTCGTCGGCGATCTGGTAGCGCAGCGCATGCTCCGGGTGCGGCCGGCCATAGTTGCGACCCGAACCTTCCAACGGCGAGGTCACCACGTTCCAGCCAGCACGACCACCACTGAGCAGATCCAGCGAAGCGAACTGGCGGGCGACAGTGAACGGGTCGCTGTACGAGGTCGACAGCGTGCCCGCCAGGCCGATCTTCTTCGTTGCCGTGGCCAGCGCCGAGAGCAGCGAGATCGGCTCGAAGCGGTTGAGGAAGTGCGGGATGGACTTTTCGTTGATGTACAGGCCGTCGGCAACGAAGCCGAAGGCGATGCCGTTTTCCTCGGCAGTGCGCGCGATGTCGATGTAGAACTGCAGGTTGACGCTGGCATCGGCCGGGTTGGACGGATGCTTCCAGGCATGCATGTGGCTGCCGGGGCCCTGCAGCATGATGCCGAACGGAATGTGGCGCGGGGTGGTGCTCATGGGAATCGCTCCTGCAGGTCAGGCCACCGCCGCGCGCGGCGCGGGCGACAGCAGTTCAAGGGATGTCAGGCGTGCGTCGAGGTCGGCCACCGGCGCATCGAGGATGAACTCGCCCACGCCGAAACGCCGGTGCAACGCATCCAGTTCGCCGCGCACGTGCTGCGCATCACCGGACAGCACGCTGGGGCGCGTCTCCTCGATGCGGAAGTCGGCCACCCCCACCTGGTGCGCGTACTCGGCAGCTGCCTCGGCGCTGGGCAGGTTCACCGCCTGCCCGGGACCGAGGTGCAGCTTGTAGACGCGCAGCGCACCGATATGGCGCGAAGCGGCTTCCGCAGTCGGTGCGGCGAAGGCCACCGTGGCCAGCAGCGGCGGCTGCGAGGCGACGCTGCGGTAGGCGTCGAACGCGGCCTCGATGTGCTTCGGGTCACCGTCGAAGTGCGCGGCGTAGACGAAGCGCCAGCCCAGCTCGGCCGCCTGCCGTGCACTCTGCGGGCTGGCACCGAGCAGGAAGCGCTCCGGCGCCTGCTGCGGAATCGGCCGCGCCAGCACATCGGCTTCGGCGCCGGACAGATAGCCCTCAAGATCGCGCAGTTGCTGGTCGAAGTCGGCGAACCCCGGGCGCCCGGCCGCCAGCGCGGCAGTCGACGCTGGCAGGCCGCCCGGTGCCTTGCCCACGCCCAGATCCACGCGCCCTGGCGCCAACGCTGCCAGCAGGTTGAAGTTCTCCGCCACCTTGTACGGCGCGTAGTGGCGCAGCATCACCCCGCCGCTGCCGACACGGATGCGCCGGGTCTGCGCCAGCACCCACGCCGCAAGCACCTCCGGTGCGGGACTCGCCAACGTCGGCGCGGCGTGGTGCTCGGCAAACCAGTAGCGGTGATAGCCCAGCTGTTCGGCGCGCTGTGCCAGCTGCAGGCTGTTGCGCAGCGCCTGCTCCGGCGAGGCGCCTTCGGCCACCGGGCTCTTGTCCAACACGCTGATCTGATAGCTCATGGTCGCGTCCTCGCTCAGGGATGGGCCACGGGGATGCCGAGCAACCCGTTCAGCGCGGCCAGGATCGGCTCGGCACCGGAGATGTACTGGCGGTCCTGGTGCACGCCACTCGCGAGGTCACTGCGCACGCCCTGCGGCAGCACCAGCTTCGGCAGCGACTGGTCCTGCTCGCCGATCTCGGCGATCACCTCCCGGCGCGGCCGTGCGAAACCGATGCGGCGCACGTCCAGCTGCGCGTCCAGGCCGTCGATGCTCGACAGCGCACCTTCCAGCAACAGGCTGTGCCGGCAGAAGAAACGCTGGCCGGGAATCTGTCCGTCCTCGAACTCACGGTCGAGCAGGAACAGGATGGGCTTGTCGGTTGCGTCCAGACTCACGGGGTCGTCCTCATCGGGGGGCGGCAATGCGATGCCGCTTCGATATCGATGCTAGAGATGACGGCGGTCGGCACGGCGATGCCAGGCGACAATCGGCGGTCAGATCCGGCCATGCAGATGCGCCTTGGCCATAAGCAAAGCGCCGCCGGTTATGCCGTCAGGCGATCCTTCGCAGCGGCGCCGGTACCGCCAGCGCCTGCGAAGCCAGATGCCCTGCCGCGCGCTCGGCCGCCAGTGCGATGCGCGCCTGCAAGGCTGCACTGTTGATCTGCTCGCCATCGAAGTCGGCAGGCGTGGCATACACCCCGATCGGCAGCGTGTGCGCCTGCAGGAAACTGAACAACGGCCGCAACTGGTGGTCGATCACCAACGCATGGCGCTCGCTGCCGCCGGTCGCTGCCAGCAATACCGGCGTATCCACCAGCGCTTCCAGCCCGATGAAATCGACCAGGTGCTTGAACAACCCGGGATAGGAACCGCGATACACCGGCGCCGCCACCACCAGCAGCCCGGCCGCCTCGATTGCCTGCAGTGCCTGCTCTACGGCTGGCTCCGCTTCATCGCGCGACAGCGACTGCCCCAGCGAACGCGCGATCGGCGCCAGCTCCACCAGCTCCACGCTGGCATGCACCCGCTGCTGCAACGACGCCAACAAGTGCCGCACCAGCAGCAACGTGCGCGACGTCGCCGAGCTGGTCGGTGACCCCACCACTGCCACCACCTTCAATGCAGAAGACATGAACTGCTCCTCGATGATGCCGAACTGCCGCCGGCCGCCTTTCGCCTTGTGTAGAGCCGAGCCATGCTCGGCTGCTTTCGCCTTTGCGGAGTCGAGCCATGCTCGACTGCTCCAGATCAGAACCGGTAATTGATCCGCCCGTACCAGAACGCCCCGATGCGGCTCAGCACGTCGCCCGAATCCCAGGTCGTCTCGATGCTCGCCACATCGGTGGCACTGCGCGCGTACTCCGGCACCTTGCGGGTGCGCTTGTCGAACACGTTGTTGATCCCCAGCGCCGCACTCCAGCCCGCACCCAGTTCCACGCCACCGGAGAGATTGGTCACCAGCACCGGCGGCTGCTTGTACTCCACGCCGTTGTTCAGGCGCTTGATCGGTCCGTAGTAGGTGAAGTCGACGTTCGAGCGCCAGCGCCCGTTCTGCCAGCCCAACCCCGCCACCTGCGTGTAGCTGGGCGTACGGAAGCGCAGCGCGTACTCGCTGCTCTTGGTCAACAGGTTGATGTTCGGCAGCCCCTGCAGCGCCGCCGGAATGTCGCTGACCTTCTGGATGGTGGTGCGCCCCACGTTGGCCGCATAGCTCCAGCGCAGCTTGCCCCACACGGTTTCCTGGTTGGCCTCCAGGGTCAGCTCGACACCGCGTGTGCGGGTATTGCCCACGTTGGTGAAGTAGCTGGCATAGAACGCATCACCCGGCAGGATGCTGATGCCGGCCGAGCCCAGCAGCGCATCGATGGTGTTCTTCTGCGCCGTACTCAGCACCGTGCCGCTGTTGTCGGTGATGCGCGCTGGATCCTGCGCGTTGTAGCCGATCTGGCTGGACTGGCCGAGCTGGCCACGGATGTCGATCTGGTACGCATCCACGGCCAGGTGGAACGCCGGGCTCGGGTCCCAGGTCACGCCCAGGCTGTAGTTGGTGGCTTTCTCGGGCTTCAGCGGCGTCGCACCCAGCGCAACCGCCGCCGGCGAAGACACCTGCGCCACCAGCGTGGTGCCGCAGGGGCAGCTGCCCGTGGCCTGGTAGTACTGCGCGCCCAGGCTGGGTGCATGGAAACCGTTGCTGACCGTGGCGCGCACGCCCAGCGCGTCGGTGAAGTCGAAGCGCGTGGTCAGGCGGCCGGTGGAGACACTGCCGAAGTCGGAGTGATCTTCCCAGCGCGCGGCCGCATCCAGATACCAGCGCGAGGTGATGTTGGTGGCCGCGCCCACATAGACCGCCTTGCTGTTGCGGGTAGCCTTCACCGCGTCCGCAGTGGAATAGCCGACGAAGGCCGCAGCACCAAAGCCGGTATACGACTCCCACTGCCCCGCCCCACGTTCGTACTGTTCGTGCTGGTACTCGGCACCTGCGCTCACTTCCAGCGGCGAGGCGAACGCAGCCACCTCGAAGCCACGGCGCAGGTCGAGGTTGGCGATACCCTGCTGGTAGTCCAGCTTGCCGTCGTAGAAGTCGGTAGGCGAACCGGGGTATGGCAGCGAGTAGTTCACCGAGTTGCGGGTATACGTGCGCACCGTGCTGCGGTTGCCGGTCAGGCTGGCGTCGTAGTCCCAGCCTGCGATCTGGCCTTTCACGCCTGCGGTGCCGGTGTACTGTTTCTCCTTGGTTTCCAGTACCGGCAGGAAGCCATCCGGGAACACGCTCAGCACGCCGGGTGCCTTATAGGTGGTGAAGATGGTCGCCGGCAGACGGAAGTTCTGGATCGCCTGCGCGGTGCGGTCACTGGCCGTAGCGTTAGCGTAGAACTGCGCGCTTTCGCCCAGGCCATGGCCCACGTTCACCGCGAAGGCCTTCAGCGCATACGACGGCGAGCTGAGGATGATGTTGGCCTCGGCATTGCGGTTGGCCTCGGCCGGGTTCGGCGATGCGCCGGCCGGCAATCGATTGTTCGGTCGCAGCGCGACCAGATTGCCGTTGGCATCTACCGCCGGATAGCTCAGATAGTCATCGATGTAGCGGCGGCTACGGATCGCGTGGTGCTGCCGCGTTGTCTCACCGGACAGGTTGACGAAGCCATCGGCGCCCCACGGCAGGCCCACGTTGGCGCGCACGCTGGTTCGCGATCCATCACCGTCGATGCTCTGCCCGCTTTCCACGGCGAACTCGCCACCGTGTGCCTGCGATTTCAGGATCACGTTGACCACGCCGGTGATCGCGTCCGAGCCATAGATGGCCGACGCACCATCGCGCAGCACTTCCACATGGTCGATGGCCGACACCGGAATCAGCGCCAGGTCGGCCCAGGCGTGGCCTGGGAAGCCGCCGCCGTTGGCACCGCTCACATAGGCACTGGCATTGCGGCGCTTTCCGTTCACCAGCACCAGCGTGTAGCCGGGCGACAGGTTGCGCAGCTGGTAGCCACGGATCAGGCTCTCCTGGTCGCTCTGGTAGCCACCAATCTGGCTGAGCGACGGCAGTGCGCGCTGCAGTGCTTCCAGCAGGTTGGCCTGGCCGGTGGCGGTGAGGTCTTCGGCGGAGATCACGTCGATCGGCGTGGAACTGTTCTTCACCGTACGCGTACTGGTGCGCGAGCCGGTCACCACCACGGCATCCAGCGTGGACGCGGCCACGTTGGCCGTCGCGGCGGCGGCAGCAGGATCCGCATCGGCTTCAGCCGCATGGCTGGGCGAAGCGGCGAGGATGGCTGTGATCAGGGCAGCGAGAGTGCTCAGGACAGGGGCGTGGGCGGCAGGCATGGGGGCTCGTGGGGGTGGGCCGGAAACACGCTTCCATTCAAGGGCCTGTTCACCCACCGCGACAGGCGCGATCGCGTCACCCAACCGTCATATCCGGCCAGCCACATGACTGCTGGTAATGAGGTTAGGCAGCCGCAACGGTGCGCGGCTGCTTGTAGAGCCGAGCCCACGCTCGCCTGCTCCTCGCGACGGCGTCAGATGCATCCCCCTGCCGGTATTGAGCCGAGCGTGGGCTCGGCTCTACAAGAGGGGAGCGACTGCTCCATATGCCTGGTCGGCATCACCTCATGCCCGCGCACCACTCAGCGCCATGCATCTGCACCCGTAGCATCAAGCCATGCCCAGCCCACCCGCCGACCCCGCTGCGCCGCTCGTTGCCATCGTCGCCTGCCACGGCCAGGGGCTGTTCGAATTCGGCTGTGCGGTGGGCCTGTTCGCGCCGATAAGACCCGAGCTCGGCGTGGCCTGGTATCGCACCCAGCTGTGCGCGGGTGAACCCGGTGCGCTGCGCATGCTTGGCGGAACGCAGGTGCAGCTTCCCTACGACCTCAGCACAGTTGATGACGCCGACATCATCGTCATTCCCGGTTGGCGCGAGCCCAGCGAGCGCCCGCCACAGGCGCTGCTTGATGCACTCATCCGTGCCCACGGCCGTGGCGCGCGCATCGCTTCGATCTGCTCCGGTGCCTTCGTGCTGGCGTGGGCCGGGCTGCTCGATGGCCGCCAGGCCACAACCCACTGGCGCCTCACCGAAGCGCTGGCGCGCGACTTCCCACGCATCGATGTGCGCGAGGACGTGCTGTACGTCGATACCGGCAGCATCATCACCTCGGCTGGCTCGGCCACCGGCATGGACATGATGTTGCACATGGTGCGCAAGGACTACGGCGCGCGCGTGGCCAACCTGGTGGCCGAGCGGCTGGTACTGGCGCCATGGCGTGATGCCGGGCGCAGCCAGCGCGTCAGCCGCGCCATTCCCCATGGCGAGCCCACGCGCTTGGCAAAGCTGATGGAATGGATGCGCCGCAACCTGCGCGAGCCCCACTCACTGGGCAGCCTCGCCGAGCAGGCCGCGCTCAGCCAGCGCACCCTGCAGCGGCAGTTCCTGGAAGCCACCGGCCTGTCACCCATCGACTGGCTGATCCGCGAGCGCGTGGCATTCGCCCGCGAGCTGCTGGAAACCACTGACCGGCCGCTGCAGTGGATTGCCGAGCAGGCCGGCTTTGGTTCGCAGGAGTCGTTCCGCCGGCACTTCCGCGGCCAGGTGGACGCCAGTCCTACCGAATACCGCAGCCAGCATCGCGGCGGAATTGGCGCGGATCGGCTGGTGGGCTGCTGATCCAACGCGTCACTCCCAGGTGATGTGTGAGGAAAGGCTCACGGCAGGCTACGGCGCCCCACGTATAGTGACGGGCGTCACAAGAAGCCCCTTCCATGCTCCACGCATTTGCCTACTCCAGCCACATGTCGGCTGGGCTTTCCGATGAAATCCTCCGGCAGATCGTCTCCTGCTCTGCCACGTTCAACCGTCGCGTGGACGTCACCGGAGCGCTGCTCGTCGACGGTCAGCGGTTTTTCCAGTACGTCGAAGGTCCTCCCGACGGCCTGGAGGCGGTCAAGCGCCGCATCCATGACAGTCGCTCGCATGCTGCCGTCGTTCCGGTACTGGACATGGCCATCGGCGCGCGCGCGGTTCCGTACTGGGCCATGACCCGCATCGACACCGGGCAGATCATGGTGTCCGGCCTGGTCAATGCACGATGGGACGAATTCGGCCATTCCGTTCCGGGCATGGATCAGCTCGTCGGCCTGCTGCGTCCGCACTTTCCGCGCATCGGCCCGCTCAGTGCGCACCATGCGCCCGTCGGATCCAGCTGAACCGCCGCCTTGCGCGCGTAGTCCCACGCGGCCGCGTGCTCCCTGCAGACGTCATCATTCAAGCCGCGTTACCCATCGTTCCTGCCAGATCCACAGCATGCCTGTACCCGCTCAACCTTCAACGCAAACACGTGCCTCGCCCGCCGAGTTGTTCGAGGTCGTCGTCCTTCGTGCAGGCACGGCCCTGTTCGCGATCGACGTCCAGGCTGCCGTGGAAATACGCGGCCCCGAGACCTTCGGCCCTGCAGATCAGCATGGCAGGCGGAACCTGGAGGTACGAGGGCAGCCATTGCCGGTGGCCGACCTGCGCAGGCTCAGCGGTCAACCGGCATTCGGTGGCGGCAGCCCTGCCGTGCTCTTGATCAACGCCGGTAGCGCAACCCTGGCGCTGGCGGTGGATGAAGTGCTGGAGATCGAGACGCCGGACGCAACGCCAGACGTATCCGCGCCTGCCGAGGGTCGGGTGTTCAACTTCTGCAGCCGGCATGTTCGGGTGGATGCCACACGTTCGGCTGCGCTGATCGAACCGCAGTCGTTGCTGGCTGAAATGGCCATGCGGGACTGAGGTGCCTCTGCTCAAGGGCGCCTGCGAACCGGTTGAGACCGCATGCGCCAGCACTGCGCGGCAAAGCCCAGCACAAACACCGCAGCCAATCCCAGCAGCGTGTGCAGCACCACCGGCGCCATCGGCGCCGCAGCAATTGGATGCGCTGCCGGCAACCGTGTCAGCGTTTCATTCACGCCCGGCACCAGCGACAGCAGGAAGCTGAAAGACAGCGCAAATGTCGACACGTAAGGTGCGGCGCCACCCAGCCAGCGCAGCCGGGCCGCCAGCACGCCGCCGAACGCCACCAGCAGCACGATCACTCCGAATGCGTGGCCCGGGTTGATCCCGCCCGTACTGGAGACGGTGAACGACGTTGCCACCGACAGCACCAGCCCAAGCAGGTACAGCTTGCCGGAGCGTGTCGCGGGGTCGATCGCGCGATGGCGAATGAAGGCATACAGGCCGGCGAACACCGGTACAAGGCTGACGGCCGTGTGGATCACGCCCAGCGTGGACAGAGAGTGCGACATGGAACATCTCCAAGGGTTGATTGAACCTACTAGTAGGTAGACTTCTGAATCAAAGAAAAGGCCTACGTTGCCGCAGGCCCAGCACACATCAATCAGGCAGCCGCGCTCACCCGCGCGATGGCCAGCCGTGCCAGCGCAGCAAACGTCGCCGCATCGCCGAAACCGCGCGCGGCCAGCATCGCGCCATGCACCGATGACATGAACGCCTTGGCCTCATCGGCCACCGAACCCTGCAGGCGCAGTTGACCCAGCGCCGCGCCCTTTTCCAACGTGAGCGCCAACCAGCCACTCAAATCATCGAAATGCCCGCGTACTTCTTCGGCAATCTCCGCAGGGATCATCGGCGCCTCTGCCGCCAGCATCGCGCAGATGCAGAACGAAGACGTGCCACCGGCAATACAGCTCGACCAGTAGTCCACATAGGCGTTGAGCTCCCGCAGCGGGTCGTCCAGCTGCCGGTCCAGCAGCGCCAAGCCTTCGCGCGCCTCGGCCCGGTACAGTTCAACCACCGTGCGCACCAGGTCCGCCTTGCTGGGGAAATGGTGATGGATGCTGGCCTTGCTGATGTTCACCCGCGCCGACACGTCGGCGTAGCTGAAACCGTTGTAGCCACCAGCCTCCAGCAGCGAACGGGCGTGGGCCAGGATCTCCTGGGCCTTGGGCGAGAGCGGCTCTTTCATGCTGTCAACCTACTAGTAGGTTGACGGCCTGTCAACTATCCGCGGCCGGGTGGGCAGCATCTGGTAGTGCCGGCCGCTGGCCGGCAACTGCACGCACCCAACTCCACCGGGATGCCGGCCAGCGGCCGGCACTACCGCATCCGGGCGTTCGTGACCGGTTTTGACATGCAGGTATTTACCTGCATATAGTCCACTCAAGGGCGGCACCTGCCGGCCCATGCGAGGAACCTGCAATGGTGGATATCGCACACCGGGTCGGCATCAAGGCCCCCGCAAGCCAGGTGTATCAAGCACTGGCCACCCCTGAAGGTGTCGCCGCCTGGTGGGCCGAAGACGCCCATGGCGACTACAACGTCGGCGGCACGATAAAGGTCCGTTTCACCAATAACGGCCAGGAAATCGGCGCCATGGAAATGCAGCTGGAACAGCTCGTTCCTGGCGAACTGGTGCTCTGGCAGTTCCTGGCCGGCCCCGCCGAATGGATCGGCACGCATGCGCGCTTCGCGCTGAAACAGGAAGGCGACTACTGCATCGTGCTGTTCACCCACGAAGGCTGGAAGGAACGCGTCGAGTTCACCTCCCACTGCAGCACCAAGTGGGCGGTGTTCCTGATGAGCCTCAAAGCCCTGCTGGAAACCGGCAAGGGCCAGCCCAACCCGCACGACGTCAGGATCGACAACTGGAACTGAAGACGCCCCGCATGAATGCAGACAAGGTGTTCAAGGCCCTGGCCGACCCCACGCGCAGAACGCTGCTGGACCTGCTCTGCGAAAACAACGGCCAGACCCTGGGCCAGCTCTGCGAGCACCTGGACATGGCCCGGCAATCGGTCACCCAGCACCTGGGCCTGCTGGAAGACGCCAACCTGATCAGCACCGTGCGCCGTGGCCGCGAGAAGCTGCACTTCATCAACCCGGTGCCGCTGCATGAGGTCTATGAGCGCTGGGTACGCAAGTTCGAGCAGCAGCGCCTGAGCCTGCTGCATGACCTGAAACGCGAACTGGAAGGAGAATGACGATGTCCGCAGAGACCACCCGCTTCATCCACGTGATCTATATCGCCTCCACGCCACAGAAGGTGTTCGAGGCCATCACCCGCCCCGAGATCGCCAGCCGCTACTGGGGCCATGAAAACGTCTCGGACTGGAAGCCCGGCTCGCGCTGGCAGCATGTGCGCGCCAACGAAACGCGCTCGGTCGAACTGGTCGGCGAAGTGGTGGAAAGCACCCCGCCCTCGCGGCTGGTCATCACCTGGGCCGCCGCCTCGCAGGCCGACGACCCGGACGCCTACAGCCGGGTTACCTTCGACATCGTGCCCTACCAGGACATGGTGCGGCTGACGGTTACCCATGAGGAGCTGGAACCGGGCAGCGGCATGGATACCGGCATCCGCCAGGGCTGGCCGATCGTGCTGTCGAGCCTGAAGTCGCTGCTGGAGACGGGCAAGGGGCTGGATGTGTTTGCCAAGCCAGCGTAGCCGTCGGGAGGGTTGGCCCGCGCGAGCGGCACCGGGCAGATGGCCCCCTGTCGCCGCCGCCGCGCAATTCCCAATCGCTCCCGCAAATTGCATTTCATGGAACAATAGGGAGCGCATGGTTCTCGAGTTCCGATATGTCCCCCGCGTTGCTAACCGTCGATCAGGCTGCCCAGCAGCTCAGCCTGCACCCCAAAACCGTCCTGCGGCATATCCGTAGCGGCCAACTGCGCGCGACCCGCATCGGCAAGTCCTATCGCATCACCGCCGAAGACCTCGACGTGTTCACCGGCACCGTGCGTCAGCCCTCCACTGCGCGCCCACAGCTGACCACGGTGGTGGATATTCCCGGATGCGGTGCGGCACGTGCCGCCGACCTGGTGCGTGCCCTGCATGCGCGCGTCACCGGCCGCGAGGCCGACGATGAGCCGCTGCGCATGGAGACGATCTATTCGCCTGAGCACGATGTGCTCAAGCTGATCGTGATCGGTGGCCTGGCAGGTTCCACGGCGCTGCTGGTCAGCCTGCAGCGTCTGCTGCAGGACCGCAGCGCATGAAGCGGCAGCGCCCCGGCATTCCCACGCAGCACGTACTTGCCGCCTATCGCCAGGTGCTTTCGGACTGGCCGGTACCCCACGAATCGCACCATCTCGCCACCCGCGCCGGTTCGACATATGTGGTCAGCTGCGGCCCGGAACACGGCCCTGCCCTGGTGCTGCTGCATGGCACCCTCAGCAATGCCGCCAGCTGGATGTTCGATGCCGAACGTTGGAGCGAGTACTACCGCGTGCATGCCGTCGACATCATTGGCGAACCGGGCCTCAGCGAAGGCACGCAACCTGCGCTGGACAGCGACGCGCATGCGCAATGGCTGGATGATGTCCTCGACGCACTTGGCGTGGAAAGCGCAGCATTCGTGGGCCTGTCGTTCGGCGGCTTCCTGGCACTGGACTACGCGCTGCGAAGGCCTGCCCGGGTCAACGCACTGGTCCTGGTCAGCCCCTCGGGTATCGGGCGCCAGCGTGCATTCCTGCTCAAGGCGCTGCCACTGTTGCTGCTTGGCCGATGGGGACGCGAGCGCCTTCGCCGTGCGGTCATGGGTCCCGCGCCACTGCATGCACCTGCACGTGCGCAGCCGCTGCTCGACCTGTTGGCATTGATCCGTGCCGAGGTTCGGCCACGTCCGCTGCGCATTCCCCGCATCAGCGACGAGCGCCTGGCTACCTTGCAGCCGCCGGCAGCCCTTGTCATGGGCGCGCGTGATGCCCTCATCGACACCCCTGCCGCCGCCGAACGCATGAAACGGCTCGTCCCGACGGCGGACGTCACCCTGCTCGCAGACGCCTATCACTACATCCCCGGCCTGCGCGAAGACATCCTCGCCAGGCTGCGTCAACTGCAGAACCTCCAGCATGAATGATTCCATTGAACACATCGGCACCACCCGCCTCCTGCGCATCGAGCCGCAGGGCCCCGCACTCGATGCCAACGGCCTGCGCGATCTGGTCGGCGATGCCCTCGGGCATCAGGCCGAGTGGATTGCCGTGCCGGTGCAGCGCCTTTCGGCAGACTTCTTCGAGCTTCGCTCCGGCATGGCCGGTCAGTGGCTGCAGATGCTGGTGAACTACCGCCTACACTTCGCCGTGCTGGGCGATGTCAGCGACTACCGCGCACAGAGCGAATCGCTGGACGCGTGGATCATTGAGTGCAACCGCGGCCACAACGGCTGCTTCGTTGCCGACTGGGATGCCCTGCTGGCTCGCCTTTCGGCCCCCGCCAGCGCGGGCTGAACGCCAACCCCACGCTCACCCTCACCGAACCCGGTTCCGACCGCACTCCGACGCCGCCCGCCACAGCATCGCCCACAGGCTCACCTGGCGACACTCGATGCGTGCTTCAGACGCAGATTCCCTGCACAGCAAAGTGGCGGCGGTCACCCTCGGCTTCTGGGTGATGAAGATCGCCGCCACCACGCTCGGCGAGACCGCCGGCGACCTGCTGTCGATGACGCTCAACCTGGGCTACCTGGCCAGCTCGGCCATCCTGCTGGCGATCTTCGCCGGCCTGCTGGGCATGCAGTTGTCGGCACGGCGCTTCCATCCTGTGCTGTTCTGGTCGGTGGTGCTGGCCACCAGCACCGCCGGCACCACCATGTCGGACCTGATCGACCGCACGCTCGGCCTGGGCTACGCCACCGGCGCCAGCCTGCTGGCCGGTTGCCTGGCGCTGGTGTTGCTGGCCTGGCGCATGTCGGAGAAGTCGATCTCGGTCAGCAACATCGCATCGCGCCGCGCCGAAGGCTTCTACTGGACCGCCGTGCTGTTCTCCAACACGCTGGGCACCGCGCTGGGCGACTTCCTCGCCGACGATTCGGGGCTGGGCTTCACCGGCGGCGCACTGCTGATCGGCAGCCTCATCGCGCTCACCGCACTGGCCAGCCGCATCAAGGGCATCAACCGGGTCATTCTGTTCTGGATCGCCTTCGTGCTCACCCGCCCGTTCGGCGCCACCTTCGGCGACCTGCTCACCAAGCCGCTGGAAAAGGGCGGCCTGGGCTTCGGCACGGTCGGCTCGTCGCTGGTGCTGTTCACCATTCTCGCCACGTTGGTGGCGCTGCCGATGTTGCAGCGCAAAGCGCAGCCGGCAAACTAGCGCGCCGTCCAGCCCCCATCCAGCGGCAGCGCCGTACCGGTAATCTGCGCCGCAGCGTCCGAGGCCAGGAACACCACCATCTCGCCCAACTGCTCGGGCGTCACGAACTGCAGCGAAGGCTGCTTCTCGGCCAGCAGCGCGCGAGCGGCGGACTCCTGATCCGTGCCTTCCTTCTCCGCCAACGCGGTGATCTGCTGCTCGACCAGCGCCGTTCGCACCCAGCCCGGGCAGATGGCATTGGCGGTGATGCCGGTGCCCGCATTCTCCAGCGCGGTCACCTTGGTGAAGCCCACCACGCCATGCTTGGCCGCCACATAGGCCGACTTGTTCACCGAGCCCACCAACCCGTGCACCGACGCGATGTTGATGATGCGGCCGGCGCCCTGCTGCTTCATGTGCGGCAACGCCGCCGCCGTTGCATGGAACACGGCTGATAGATTCAGCGCCAGGATCGCATCCCACTTCTCGACGGGGAATTCCTCGATCGAGGCGGTGTGCTGGATGCCGGCATTGTTCACCAGGATGTCGATGCGGCCCATCGTCGCGACAGCGCGGTCGATCATTCCGCGCACCGCCTCACCACGGGACAGGTCGGCACCGTCATGTGCCACCCGTATGCCGAACTCGGCTTGCAGTTTGGAACGGATGCGTTCGATCTCCGCCGCATCGCCGAAGCCATTCAGCACGATGTCGGCACCTTGCCGCGCCAGCGCGGTGGCAATACCAAGACCGATACCGCTGGTGGAACCGGTGACCACCGCAACCTTTCCACTGAACATGGGCGAGCTTCCGTCGGGTGTAGGAAGCCAGTGTAGCTCCTAGGGCCATCCCCTTTTGAATGGCGCAGCGGATGTCGGCCCGCGGTTAGAAGATGACGCTCGCTCGCTCAACGGTCGCCAGCGGATTGGCCTTCCGCACCGCCTCCAGGAACAGCAGGAAGTCGCGGTTGAACAGCGACAGGTTGTTGGTGAACGTCACGCACTTTCTGCCCGATGCTTTGCTGAAGCACACCTGCCAGACATAGCGCGCATAGATGACGTCGGACGTTCGTGTGACTGAGGTGATCTGCGAGAGCGGAACCGCCGTAGGTACCGGGCCCCGCCGCAGGTAGAAGGATTCTGTATCAAAGAAGTAGTGCTCCCGATCCTCTTTCCCATCCACCATCACCAAGGTCATGGACGTGCCGGAAATCCGGCGAGGGGAATTCAATCGCAGCCCTGATCCAAACGCAGAACGCGCGTGCGCTGACATTCGCCGAAGGGTGAACCAGAGGATCACCAACGGAAGTGCCGCGAGGACAATGATGCCTACTGTCTTCAAAACAGTTTCCAGCGTGCTGGGCATACAGATCTCCAGGATGAACGTTCAGGCGATGCCCAAGTAGATCCACGCCATGCGTGGATGACTCTCCCTCAACGCCCCATCACTTCCAATGATCCGGCCCCAGGAACGGCAGGCTCAACACAAACACCGGAACCGCCACAGGGATCAACGCCGCGCCGAGCACCTTGCCCGCCGCCGAACCCACACCCGGCTTGTCCTCCCTCTCCGGCAGGATCCGATGCGCCCGCGCATTGATCGGCTGTGCCAGCTTCCCCTTCTCCGCCAGCGCCGCAGCATCCGGCAACTTCACCCGCTCACCGTCGCCCTCGAACAGCGCGCTGTAATAGCTGCCGCCCTTCTTGGAAAGATTGCAGGCCCGGTCAAACGCCAGCGCGTAGCGGGTCCGGTCCATCGGCAGGTAGTAGCGCGCACGCTCCTCCACGGCCTTGGCCTCACGCGGGGGGACCTCAATCCGCTCCAGCTTGAACTGCGCGGCCTGTTGCGCCGTCACCTGCTCCGGCCGCAGCAGCAGCGCATAGCTGCCGTGCACCTTGGCCTTGTTGGCCGAGTCGCGCCAATCCTCATGGAAGTACATCTGCGCGCAGGCCACCGCCTCGCGCAGCGGGCTGTCCATCAGCGCCCGGTACTCGCGGAACGGCGCGGCATTGAAACGCATCGGCTCGTCATAGCGCGGCAGCAGGTACAGCTGGCCGTCGTCGGCGACGAACGCACTGGTGATCTCGCGGCTTGAGGCGTGCTCTTCCGGGCCACTGGCACAGCCGGACAGCAGGCCAAGGCACAGGGCGGAGAGAATGAAAAAAGACGTTCGCATGTCGTGTTGTAGGGCTTCCGTGGAAAACCGGCCCCGCCCGGAAGGACGAGGCCAGTCCGCCATGGTGCCACGGCACCGCACGCGATGCAGGCCCCGCCCTACTTCAACCGCTCCACCAACCGCTGCCCCACCTCCAGCGCCGAAGCCGGGTTCTGCCCGGTAATCAGCTCGCGGTCCACCACCACATGCCCGGTCCATGGCGCGGCATTGCTGCTGAACGTCGCGCCCGCCCGCTGCAGCGCGGTCTGCGGGTAGAACTTCATCTCACCGCCGCCCAACAGCGGCTTGGCCTGCTCTTCTTCCTGGTTGCTGATCACCGTCATCTGGTAGCCGCTGTAGATCCACTTCGGCGTGGCCGGCATCGCACCGGCTTCCAGCTTCGCCACGAAACCCGCCGCATCCGGCAGCGTGGACAGCAGCGCGATCGGCCCGTGGCAAACCAGCGCGGTGGTCTTGTTGCGCTGGTGGAAGTCAGCCAGCAGCCGGCCCAGCGCCGGGCTCTTCAGCAGGTCCTGCATCGGCGCGTGGCCACCGGGAATGTAGACCGCATCGAAACGCGCGTAACCCTGCTGCTCGATGCGCGCCAGGCTGACCACCGGCGAGGCCGTCGGCGAGGTCAGCGCCAGTTTCTCCAGCAGGTCCTTGTGCAGCGCCAGCTGTGCCGCATCGTTGCCGAAGTACGCCGGGGTCACCGAGGACGCATCCACCGTCGGCGCCCGCCCCTGCGGCGTGGCGAAGGTCACCTCGTGGCCCGCGTCCAGCAGCAGCTTGACCGGCTGCATCAGCTCGTTGAGATAGAAGCCGGTGGACAGCACCTTGCCGTCCTTCAGGTCCAGGTGGTTTTCGTCGGACAGCACCACCAGCACGTTGGCGGCCTGCGCGCCGCTGGCGGCCAGGGTCAGGGCCAGCGCTGCGGCCAGCCGGGTCATCAGGTACATGGGATAGCTCCTATCGGGGAATGGCCACCACTTTATTCATCGCCCCAGCGGCGATAAATTGACCCCATCGCAAAACATCTGTTCCCCGGAGAGCCAAATGAGCCGCAAGTTCGACTACCTGGGCGATGTGGAGGTGTTCCTGGCGGTGGTCGAGCACGGCTCGTTCACGGCTGGCGCGGTGGCGCTGTCCACCACGCCCTCGGTGCTCAGCCGCGCGGTCACCCGGCTGGAAGCGCGGCTGGGCCGGCAGCTGCTGCAGCGGACCACCCGCCGCGTGGGCCTGACCGACGCCGGGCGGCTCTATCTGGAACAGGTGCGCACCGCCTTCGGCCTGCTGGACGACGCCGAGCGCGACGTACTGGCCCAGGACGGTGCGCTGGCCGGCCGCGTGCGCCTGAGCGTGCCCACCACCTATGGCCACTACCGGCTGCCGCCCGTGCTGGCGCGCTTTGCGCAGCAGTACCCGCAGGTGCAGGTGGAACTGAACATCACCAACCGCAACGTGGACCTGGTGGCCGAAGGCTTCGACCTGGCCATCCGCCTGGGCCAGCTGCCGGACAGCGGGCTGGTGGGGCGGAAGCTTGAGGATGCGCCGCTGTTGCTGGTGGCCGCGCCGGACTATCTGCAGCGCCGGGGTACGCCGCAGACGCTGGACGACCTGCAGCAGCACCTGTGCCTGCCGTTTGTGATGCCGCGCACCGGGCGGCTGGCCCCGTGGATCTTCCGCGACGGTGGACGCGACGTGGACTGGCTGCCGCGTTCGTCCATCGAGACCTCCGACGATGTGCTGGGCGTGGTGTCGCTGGCCGAACAGGGCATCGGCATCTGCCAGAGCTATGCGTTCATCGTGCGCGAGCGGTTGCTGCGTGGGCAGTTGGTGGAAGTGCTGCCGCAGCTGCGGGGAAGATCGCGGCCGTTCTCGGTGATCTATGCGCCGCATCGGCGACAGTCGGCGGCGGCAAGGGCGATGATTGAGTTGTTGGTGGGGAATGCGGGTGAGGATCGCGCTGGCTGAAGCCCCAAGGCTCGCTGGCGTTGTCGGGATTGAACCGATTTTCGGGGTGTGCGGCTGGTCGCGCGCCGTTGCTTGGCAAGGCTCACTAAGAACTGTTGCAAAGAAGGCTGTCGCCCTATTCGCTTGTGGCGTGGGCGATTGCGCCACTTTGATTCGCCATCAGCAGAGTAGCTGCGCGAATGCGTCTGCTCGCGTCGCGTGCTGCATGAATGGTGCGTGCAACAATAGTTCTTCGCTCTCGGATTCCGCGATTCCTTCGCGAATTTCTATTGGCATTCGAAGCGGCTGCGTAAACACCATGACGTGCCACCGACAACGGGTGGCAGCGGGCGTCCAAACCCGAGACAGATAGTTGTTTACGCTTGCCCGTCGGCACCGTCCTTAACCGGTGCCGGCGGGCAATCCGTCGGCCTTTATGGCGGGCGGTGCGTGGGGGTCTTCGGACCCGCCGGTTATTGACAACTGTCTGTCCCGGTTTGGAACCCGCACCGTCCGCCACCTCTTCGCGGTGGCGCTGTTAAGCACAGCCACGGAAGCCGACGCCATGCACGAATCCGACACCTTCTCTTCGTACACCGTTGTTGAACCCATCAACGACGACACTCCCCTGCCCGACCTGAACTCCCTGCTCGGCATCCTCAAGCGCATTCGCGGCTGCGAGGGCGCTGATGGTCATCCCTGGCCAGAAACCGATGTGTCATCCGGCCGACGCGTGAGCCTGGCCAGGAGCGAGCGCGCGATGGTGGGAGCGCTGACGGTGCTGGAACTGCTGCACGCGGCAGACCGCTGCCGCGTCGCAGCGGACCCTGAGCGTCATTTGGATGAGGGGGTTGTGGATGGGCTGTTTCTGGCTTGCCGGGGGCTGGTTGAGTGGGCTTGTCACGAAGTGAGGCCAGAGTAACTCCCAACTGCACGAACACACATGCCGTAATGGTAGCCGAGGTGCCGCCGCGTGTTGCCGGGCACCTGTGCTGCGACTCTCGCCCAGGGTCCGCTATCGGAGAACTAGAGGTCAGTATGTGTCCCTCTGGGCGGAGCGCAGATCCCAGCCAGTTTCACGCCCCAAAGCCCCTGCCTGCCTCTGCCTGCGTAATCGCTATCGATGAGCAGCTAGGATTATTGAGGACATCAAAGCCGCCGATATCAGCCTCCATATCCCCTATCCCCAGCGGCCGAACATCCCCGCATAACGCATACTGGCTGCAAGTCGCTGTAGCTAATCCTAGCCAAAACTCAGTAGGCATCACCTAATCAACCAAATTGCTACGCACCTGTACTAGCAGATCTTTCTGGCAGCCAGCCCAACTAGTGATGTCAGCAAGATTTCACTCGAAGCATCCGTGAACGTTAGTAATACTGCTTGATATAGCTATACGCTTTCTCGAACAGCTCTTCATCCACATGCAACTTGTACTTGAAGAGAGCCTTTCGTAGCGCTTTCTTGACCTCACGCTCGCCTGCTTGCGTGCTCTGCCAGCCCGGAAAGCGAACGAGCCGCACGATCTCGTCAATATCCGAGACAACGCGCTCGACGATGATGGGCGTCTCAGAAGTCTTGATCTCGTTGAAAAGCTCAGTAAGCGCAGCCTTACCACGATCCTCGTGCTCTTCGGGCTGAAGATCCTTCTCCGCTTGCAGCGTCTCCTTGGCGATCTCCAGCAACTGCTTCAGAAACTCCACGCTGTTGATCTGTCCGGATTCGAAACGGTCCTTCAGCGCATCAAGCCGTTCGGACAGCTTCTTGAACTTGGGGTTGCCGCCATGTCCGCGCAGCCGGCGCTTGAGCTTGATCTCGATCTCCCTGGCCTTCTTCGGGTCTGGGTTCGACAGCACCGCTTCCAGCAGATCAGCGTCCAGCACCAGGGTGTCGAGGTCATCCCGCACCGCGTCCACATGCACGTTCTGGTGGATCAGCTCGATGGTCTTGGCGCCCAGCGAGTGCCAGATCAGCTTGCCGTGGCCACTCGAGGGCTGCACCGATTGGTACACCTGCGACAACCACTTGTAGTCCTTCTCGAAGGAACCCAGAACGGTGTCCGGTGACAGCGCCTCCCAGATCTTGTTGAGTACGCTGTATTCAGCAGCAAAGTTGTCTCGCACCTCGTTGTTGGGCAGGCACTGCTGCGCGGCGATCAGGCCTTCATAGCCCTGCAAGCTGCGATCACAGCCAGCGAAGAAGGCCAGGCATTTCTGCATGGCTTCGGGCAGCTTGTCCTTCAATTCCTGGATGTTGCTGACCACCTGCTTCACGCTCTGGTCGTCGAATTCCAGCGCTGCTGCGACATCATCGAAGATGCCGAGGTAGTCCACGATCAGTCCGTGGGTCTTCTGCTCGGAGTAGGTGCGATTCACCCGGCAGATGGCCTGCAGCAGCGTGTGGTCGCGCAGCGGCTTGTCCAGATACATGGCCTGAAGGATCGGCGCATCGAAGCCGGTCAGCAATTTGGCCGTGACGATGATCAGCTTCAGCGGATCGGCCGGGTCGCGGAAGCGGTCCAGCAGCCGTTCTTCGTCATCGCGTGAACGGTCGTAGGCCGCGTACTCTGGATGCTCCTTCTTGTCGGACGCCCGCACCGACATCACGATGTCTGTAGCCTCGGGCGGCAGCAGCTTGTCCAGCTCGGCCTTGAACAGCAGGCAGGACTCTCGGTCGAAGGTAACGATCTGACCCTTGAAGCCGTTGGGCTCCACCTTGGTCTTGAAATGCTCGACGATGTCCTCGCACACCTTGTGGATGCGCTCGGGCGTCTTGACCAGCACGGCCATCTTGGCGGCGGTCTTGGCGAGGTTGTCCTTGTCCAGATCCGACAGGCCGCCGGTCAGGTCTTTGTAAGCGGCATCCAGCGCCGCCTTATCGATGTGCAGGTCAATCAGCCGGGGCTCGAAGTGCAGCTTCAGCGTGGCGCCGTCGCGGATCGACTCCTCGAAGCCGTACCGGCTCATGTAGCCCTTCTCGTCCTCGTCGGCACCAAAGGCATAGAAGGTGTTGCGGTCGGCACGGTTGATCGGTGTGCCGGTCAGGCCGAACAGAAACGCATTGGGCAGGGCCTCACGCATCTTGCGGCCCAGATCACCTTCTTGGGTGCGGTGGGCTTCGTCCACCAGCGCGATGATGTTGCTGCGGTCGTTCAGACTGCCCGCAGCCTCACCAAACTTGAATATCGTGGTGATGATGATCTTGCGCACGTCCTGCGCCAGCAGCTGTTGCAGCTTCTCGCGGCTGTCCGCCTTTTCCAAATTGGGAATGTCCGCCCCGGTGAAAGTGCCCGTGATCTGGCTGTCGAGATCGACACGGTCCACCACGATCAGTACCGTGGGATTTTTCAAGCCGGCATGCATGCGCAGCTTCTGCGCGGCAAACACCATCAGCAGCGACTTGCCCGAACCCTGGAAGTGCCAAATTAGCCCTTTCCTGGGGTAACCCATCAGCACGCGCTCGACGATCTTGTTGGCCGCTTCAAACTGCTGGTAGCGGCAGATGATCTTGATGCGCTGCTTTTTCTTGTTGGTGGCGAACAGGGTGAAGCTGCCGAGGATGTCCAGCACCACATGCGGGCGCAGCATGCTCTCGGCAGACAGCTTGAGCGATTTCAGCGGATGGTGCTGACCATCATCCCCATCACCATCCAGATGCCACGGGCCCCAGTCCTTAACCGGCAGACCAATGGAACCGTAGCGATAGGCCTTGCCCTCGGTGGCCACCGAGAACACGTTGCAAACGAACAGCTCCGGCACGAACTTCTCGTAGTCGTCGTGCACCTGCACCGCGCCATCCACCCAGCTGATGCATTTCTTGACTGGCGTCTTGGCCTCGATCAGCACCAGCGGCAACCCGTTGACCAACAACACCAGATCGGCCCGGCGCTCCGTAGGGCCAGCACGGTAGGTGTACTGCTGGGTGACGACGTACTGGTTCTGCGCGAGGTCGTCCAGGTCGATCAGTCGCACCGGCACATGCTCGTTGTTATGGCCGAAGGGCATCGAGCGCTCGCCACGCATCCACGCCGTCATTTCTTCGTTCGCGCGAATCAAACCATCTGAACGCACCGAGAGCACGATGGCGCGCAGCTTGTAGAGCACTTCATCGGCGCGGTCAGGTTGAGCGGCAATCTCGGGGTTAAGGCGAATAAGCGCATCGCGCAGCCAGGGTTCAACCAGCACTTCCTGAATCTGTCGTGGCACCTCAGTCGGGGCGGCGTAACGCCAGCCGATGCCCTTAAGGCTGGGGCCATAGCTGGCTTGAGGTTCCTGGGCAGTGTTGGCTGGGAGAGCCTTGATCGACCCGGCAAGCAGGTCGCGGACGTAAGCTTCGACGGTATTTGATTCGTTAAAAAAGCTCACTCTGCGTCCCTCGCGATTTCTGCCAGCAACTGCTTCTTCATCTTCTCTGCGGAAGAGCGGCGTGCCATTGCTGCTCCTCCCGAGGACTTCAAGCACGCAATCTCGTCCAGCAGCTGCTTCTGCACCTCCAAGGGCGGCAACGGCAAACGAACACGGAGTAAATTACTGGCGTTCACGTTGGCCTGGCTTATCGCTTTGGTCGCATATGCAAGAACTTGTCGACGCCCGAAATCAGAGTTCAGGTAAAGCGTGAGGAACTTCGGTTCCAGCATTTCGGAAACAGTCTTGATCCGCACAAGGTACGAAGCAAAGACGTGATCGCCCTCGAGCTCGTACACCCCTGTTCGGCCAACCAGCTCATAGCTGTTTGTTCGGTTGAAAAGCACATCACCATTTTCAAGCCGATAGGTTTCGAAGTCCTTCTCGCTGAGGTCTACATACTTGATGTCATTCTCGACGCAGAGCCCATCTTCGATATTCATCATTCGCAGCATCGGATACTGACCGTCCGATCCGGCATTGATTGAGAGGCCGTACTGGGCCCCCTGAACAACTGAGCCAAGGTCGACAATCGGCCAATCTCGACTCAGTACATTAGCAAGCATTGCGCCAGCAAGCCGACCGGTAAACTCGCTTAGTTCCTGAAGAGAATCACTAACTCGCTCGACTGCTCGAAGCAGATTAACAAGCCGTCTCTGTTCGTTCAGAGGCGCAAGGGGAAACTCAAACCTCGCCAGATCAGAGAAGTTAATGTAGGGATTGACTGAGCCTTTAGAGTTCTTAACTGAGAAATCACTGAATGCATCCGTCTGCATCAGGAACGGCAGGAACTCCGGCAAGAGCTCATCGGGGCTCACGGGTTCAAGCACGAAGGTCGTATTGGCGCAGATTCCCTCGAAATTGGCCACCGCCACCTTGCGCAAATAGGTTCGGCGTGATCCATAGAGGACTTGACCCGGTTTGAATCGCATATGGAAAGCGGGCCCCAAGTAGCCTGAGCCAATCTCGCCCCAGCGGCGGAGACGGAGGTCATCGGTGTCCATGTGGTCACCTGCGACGTAACGCTCTAGGCCGGAGCTTAGTGGATCCACCCTTTCCTTGCATTGGCGCACTACATCACCAAATTTCACCCGACGCCAGCCTGGCTTCAGGATTCTCTTGCTCTTGTCAGGCACGCTCGATGTTCTCCGTAATCAGTCCATCCAGCGTTTCGACTAGCGAATCCATCCGTTCCCAGAAGGTCTGGCCATCGGCTAGCCATTGGCCCCAGACGGAGCGCAGCGATATCGCGTCGCCATTGCTATCGGTGGCGATGGCTCCGGTAGTGCGCTTCACATACAGCGGGATCGACAGGTTACCTGCATTGGCACCGATTTCAGCCAGGGTGGCGACCTTGGCGAAACCGGGCACGTCCGCAAAGGTCTTGTAGGCGGTCAGAATGCGCTGCTGGTGCTCGGGCTTCAGGAAGCTCTGCGCCCGTTCGCGGGCTACCTCATTCACCGCGTCAATTAGTATCACCTTGCCCTTGCGAGGCGCGACCTTCTTGCGGTTGCAGATGACGATGCACGACTCCATCGGGGAGTTGTAGAACAAGTTGGGCCCCAAACCAATGACGGCCTCGACCCAGTCCTGTTCGACCATTCTGGTGCGCATGGCCTGTTCTTCGTTGCGGAACAGCACACCGTGGGGCCAGAGCACCGCACACCGCCCCTTGGCTGACAGGCTTGCCAGGATGTGCTGCTGGAAGGCGTAATCGGCCCGACCCTGCGGCGGTGTACCCAGGGTGTTGCGGCCCCACCTGTCACTGCTCCAGGCCTCGCGGTTCCACTGCTTGATGGAGTACGGGGGGTTGGCCAGGATCACGTCGAACTGGCGCAGGCGATCGCCTTCGATGTGTTTGGGTTCGGCCAGGGTGTCTCCCCGAATGATCTCGAAGTCCTCCACGCCATGCAGGAACAGATTCATGCGAGCGATGGATGAGGTAATGAGGTTGCGCTCCTGCCCGTAGAGCTTGAGCGTGCGGTACTCGCCGCCCGAACGCTTCACTTCGTCCAGCGCCGAGATCAACATGCCACCGGTACCGCAGGTGGGGTCGTAGATCGACTCGCCTGCCTGTGGCGCCAGGAGTTGCGTCATCAGATGCACAACCGTGCGGTTGGTGTAAAACTCGGCCGCTGTGTGGCCGGAATCGTCCGCGAACTTCTTGATCAGATATTCGTAGGCGTTGCCCAACTCGTCCTCGGGGACGTTGGCCACCGACAACGTCTGGGTGGAGAAGTGCTCGATAAGGTTCTTCAGCGTTTCATCTGGCAGGCGCTCGCGGTTGGTCCATGGCGCATCGCCGAAAATACCATCGAGCAGATCCGGGTTGGCGGTCTCGATAGCGCGCATGGCTTTCTGAATGGCTACGCCTACGCTCTTGGGTGCCTGGCGGACTACGTTCCAGTGAGCGCCGTGGGGAATCTGGAAGCGATGGTTCTCCGCGAACTGGGCATAGGAGAGGTCACCCCTCGAGTTAGTCAGGGCCGCCTGGTATTCCTCTTCCCACACGTCCGATACGCGCTTGTAAAACAGCAGTGGGAAGATGAACTGCTTATAGTCACCCGCGTCGATGAGGCCGCGAAGCAGGACGGCTGCGCCCCACAAGTAGCTTTCGAGTTCTTGTTGGCTGATGCGTTCACTTGATTGCCTCATTTCAGCCATCCCCCTTTAGTAATGACCTGAGCGAGCAGCTCTTCGGCCTCACGGCAGCGGATGAGCGCGTCCTTGAATGCCGCGATAGCTTCGGGCAGTGGCGGGATGTCTTCTTGCACGGGTGGCAGTACATAGCGCGAGATGTTGAGCGTCCAGCCCTCGGCCTTGATCTCGTCAAGCCTGACCACGCGGACCGCATCCTGCACATCGGCAAAGCCGCGATACCAGCTGAGGATCTGGGCGGCATGCTCTAGCTCCAGATAGTTTTGCGCTCGGCCACGGCGGAACAGGCGTGACGCATCGGCGATCAACACCTTCTTCTTGTGCTTGGCCGGCTTGCGTTTACGCAGAACCAGGATGCACGCGGCCAGGCTAGTGCCGTAAAACAGGTTGGGCGCCAACCCGATTACGGCCTCGACCAGATCCATCTCCAGCAGTTTCTGGCGGATGCTGCCTTCCACACCTTTTCGGAACAGGGCTCCCTGGGGCAACACCACGGCCATCCGGCCGCTGACATCAGCCATTGACTTGACCATGTGCTGCACCCAGGCAAAGTCACCGCTGGATGAAGGCGGCAGGCCGGCAAAGTTGCGGCCGAAGGGATCGTTCAGCCACAAGTCCTCACCCCACTTTTCCAGCGAGAACGGGGGATTGGCGATCACGCAGTCAAACGTGGCCAACCCATCAACCTCAAAGAAGGCCGGGTTACGCAGCGTGTCGCCGCGTACCACCTGGAAATCCTCGATTCCGTGAAGGAACAGGTTCATCCGCGCGATGGATGAGGTGGTGAGGTTTTTCTCTTGCCCGTACAGCTTTCCCCACAGCCGCTTAACGTCGCCATGCTGTTCCTTCACGTGTTGCACGGCGGCAAGCAGCATGCCGCCAGTGCCACACGCTGGGTCGTAGATGGTCTCCGCCTCTTTGGGATCGAGCATGTCGATCATCAACCGCACGACACTGCGTGGGGTGTAGAACTCGCCAGCCTTCTTGTTGGTGGCGTCGGCAAACTTCTTGATGAGGTATTCGTAGGCGTCGCCAAGCAAATCCGAATTGACGTTCCTGTTCCCGAACGGCAGCTTGGAGAAGTGCTCAATCAGGTCCTTGAGCAAGGCATCAGACAGCCGATCCTTGTTCGACCACTGAGCATCGCCGAACACGCCGTAAAGCGTGTCTGGGTTAGCCTTCTCAATCTCGCGCATCGCGCGCTGAAGGGCCGTGCCGACATTGCTGGCCTTGGTGCGAACGTCGTTCCAGTGACAGTCTTCCGGGATCTGGAAGCGGTGCGACTCGGGAAACCAGGCCAGTTGCTCGTCGCCGGTCTCATCAACAATCTCCTGGTACTCCTCGTCCCAGACGTCGCAGATGCGCTTGAAGAACAGCAGCGGGAAGATGTAGGTCTTGAAGTCAGCCGCATCCACCGGGCCGCGCAGAATATTGGCGGATTCCCAGAGGTGGCCTTCGATTTGGCTGAGGGTGATTTGCTGGTCGCTCACAAAGCGCCTTTCTTATGATGTGCACATCGGCGTGACAGCTGGCTCAAAGCAACAATGCGCCTGACAATTTTCTCGGAAGTACATGAGTCTCTGACAGCGGAGACAAGAGAATCTTCCAAGAACGCACGCCCCCCAAGCAACTGAAGCACCTAATTCCATCCTGCCTGAAAACGCACCTCCGGAGGAGAAGCGACAAGCAAATTAGCGAGCAAGATGAACCAAGTATGCCCATAGAATGAGTGCATTTCACCCGGACGCTGCGCTTCTTTGCTTCGATCACGATGAAAATTGGGTTGGCGGTGCGCTTGAGCAAGCGACTCTCGGATTCAGGGTCATTTACCCCATACTCCAGCCCTGTGAGACGAGTCGTTCAATGCGTTGAGGTAGCAAAGCAATCTTTGCCAATGAAGACGGACTCGCCCCCGCTAACAAGGGCGTCTCTCGGCGCCCTCGTTCTCTCAACTCATTCCCACTCAATAGTAGCCGGCGGCTTCCCCGAGATGTCATAAACAACCCTCGACACCCCCCGCAACTCATTGATGATCCGGTTGCTCACCGTCCCCAGGAACTCATACGGCAGATGCGCCCAATGCGCGGTCATGAAGTCGATCGTCTCCACGGCCCGCAGCGCAATCACCCACTCATACGCGCGCGCATCGCCCACCACGCCCACCGACTTCACCGGCAGGAACACGGCAAACGCCTGGCTGGTCTTGTCGTACAGGTCCGCCTTGCGCAGCTCATCAATGAAGATGGCATCGGCCTTGGCCAGCAGCTCGGCGTACTCGCGCTTCACTTCGCCCAGGATACGCACGCCCAGGCCCGGGCCCGGGAACGGATGGCGGTAGACCATGGTGCGGGGCAGGCCCAGCTCAACGCCCAGGCGACGCACTTCGTCCTTGAACAGCTCGCGCAGCGGCTCCACCAAGCCCAGCTTCATGTGCTCCGGCAGGCCGCCCACGTTGTGGTGGCTCTTGATCACATGGGCCTTGCCGGTCTTGCTGCCGGCGGACTCGATCACGTCCGGGTAGATGGTGCCCTGCGCCAGCCACTTGGCGTTCTTCAGCTTGTTCGATTCTTCATCGAAGATCTCAACGAACAGGTTGCCGATGATCTTGCGCTTGGCTTCCGGGTCGCTCACGCCTGCCAGTGCGGCGAAGTAACGGTCGGCGGCATTCACGCGCACCACCTTCACACCCATGTGCTCGGCAAACATCGCCATCACCTGGTCGCCTTCCTGCCAGCGCAGCAGGCCGGTATCCACGAACACGCAGGTCAGCTTGTCGCCGATGGCCTTGTGCAGCAGCGCGGCCACCACGGACGAATCGACGCCGCCGGACAGGCCCAGGATCACTTCGTCATCGCCCACCTGTTCGCGCACGCGGGCGATCTGGTCATCGATGATGTTGGCGGCGGTCCACAGGGTCTGGCAGCCGCACACATCCACCACGAAGCGGCGCAGCAGCGCCTGGCCCTGCAGGGTGTGGGTCACTTCCGGGTGGAACTGCACGCCGTACCAGCGCTTTTCTTCGTTGGCCATGGCGGCCACCGGAATGCGGTCGGTGGTGGCGGTGATGGTGAAGCCCGGCGGCGCGACAGAGACGTGGTCGCCGTGGCTCATCCAGACATTCAGCTTCGGCTCGCCGCCGTGGTCGCTCAGGCCCTTGAACAGTGCATCGGGGTTGATCACGTTCACTTCGGCGTGGCCGAACTCGCGCTGGTCAGCGGCTTCGGTGGCACCGCCCAGCTGCGCGGCCAGGGTCTGCATGCCGTAGCAGATGCCGAAGATCGGCAGGCCGCTGTCGAACACTTCCTGCGGCGCGGCCGGCGCCCCCGGCAGCGTGGTCGACTCCGGGCCACCGGACAGGATGATGCCCTTGGCGCCAAACGCGGCAATCTCGGCCGGGTTGTGGTCCCACGCCCAGATTTCGCAGTAGACGCCCAGCTCGCGGATGCGGCGGGCGATCAGCTGCGTGTACTGCGCGCCGAAATCGAGGATGAGGATCTTGTCGTTATGGATGTTGGTCATGGCGCCCCGGCAATGCAGTAGGGAAAACGAAATCAGATTTACGGCGGCAGATGGAGAAAGAGGAACGGGAAGTGCTTCCCCGTTCCTCTTTGCTCGGCCCGCGTCAGGCGCGGTAGTTCGGCGGCTCTTTGGTGATCGTCACGTCGTGGACGTGGCTCTCACGCTGGCCGGCGCCGCTGATCTTCACGAACTTGGGCTTGCTGCGCATGTCTTCGATGGTGGCGCAGCCCACGTAGCCCATGGTGGCGCGCAGGCCGCCCATCAGCTGGTGGATGATGCCGCCCACCGGGCCGCGGTACGGCACGCGGCCTTCGATGCCTTCCGGCACCAGCTTGTCGGCGGTGGCGGCGTCCTGGAAGTAGCGGTCCTTCGACCCCTTCTCCATGGCAGCCAGCGAACCCATGCCGCGGTAGCTCTTGTACGAACGGCCCTGGTACAGCTCGGTCTCGCCCGGCGATTCCTCGGTACCGGCCAGCAGGCCGCCGACCATGATGGTCGAGGCACCGGCGGCCAGCGCCTTGCCGATGTCGCCCGAGTAACGGATGCCACCGTCGGCGATCAGCGGGATGCGGTCCTGCAGCGCTTCGGCCACCAGATCAATGGCGGTGACCTGCGGCACGCCGACGCCGGCGACGACGCGGGTGGTGCAGATCGAGCCCGGGCCGATGCCGACCTTGACCGCGTCCGCGCCGCTGTCCAGCAGCGCCAGTGCGGCTTCGCCGGTGCAGATGTTGCCACCGATGACCTGCACGTTCGGGAAGTTCTTCTTGACCCAGCTGACGCGGTCCAGCACGCCCTGCGAGTGGCCGTGCGCGGTATCAACCACGATCACGTCCACGCCGGCGGCGACCAGCGCTTCCACGCGGCGATCGGTATCGCCACCCACGCCGACGGCGGCGCCGACCAGCAGGCGGGTCGACAGATCCTTGGCAGCGTTCGGGAAGTCGGTGTTCTTCTGGATGTCCTTGACGGTGATCAGGCCACGCAGTTCGAACGAATCATTGACCACCAGCACCTTTTCGATGCGGTTGCGGTGCAGCAGCTGCAGCACTTCGTCAGACGCGGCGCCTTCCTTGACCGTGATCAGGCGATCCTTCTTGGTCATGATGTGGCGGACCGGGTCGTCCAGCTCGGTCTCGAAGCGCATGTCGCGATGGGTCACGATGCCGGCCAGCAGGCCGTCGCTGCCCACCACCGGCACGCCGGAGATGTTGTGCGCCTGGGTCAGGGCCAGCACGTCGCGGATGGTGGTTTCCGGGCCGACGGTGATCGGGTCGCGGATGACACCGGCCTCGAACTTCTTGACCTTGGCCACTTCCGCGGCCTGCTGTTCCAGGCTGAGATTCTTGTGGATGATGCCCATGCCGCCGAGCTGGGCCATGGCGATGGCCAGGCGGGCTTCGGTGACGGTGTCCATGGCGGCGGACAGGATCGGAAGCTTCAGCTTCAGGTCTCGGGTCAACCGCGTTTCGAGGTTGACGTCCTTGGGCAGGATGGTCGAGTGGGCGGGGACGAGCGAGACGTCGTCGTAAGTGAGTGCTTCAGCCTGGATGCGCAGCATCGGCATACCCGAGATGTGGGGAAGCGCGACATTTTACCCTGTTTTCGCGCCGCGTGGCAGGGGGTAGATGCGACGCAGTGTCGCGCGGGCGGCGATCGGTTCAGGAGGGCTTGGAACCGGCTCTCAGGGCCTGGAACCTGCCCTTGGTGGATGCGGACCGTTGGTCCGCATTACCTTGATACACCTGTGCACCGGCATTGTGCCGACCAACGGTCCGCACCCACCTTGACCTTGAGAGGATCACCTGGGCCAGCCCTGGGGCATCTTTGATAGGTGCGGACCGTTGGTCCGCACTACCCTTCAGACACCTGTGCCCCAGCATTGTGCCGACCAACGGTCGGCACCCACCAACAGCAGATAGCCCCAATTGGGGTCAGCTCAGCGCTTCCGCGGCTTCCAGGGTGTTCTGCATCAACGTAGCCACGGTCATCGGGCCGACACCGCCCGGCACCGGGGTGATCCAGCTGGCCCGCTGGGCCGCCGCTTCAAACCCGACATCACCCACCAGCCGGCCGTCATCCAACCGGTTGATGCCCACGTCGATCACCACCGCGCCCGGCTTCACCCACTCACCCGGCACGATGCCGGGCCGGCCCACCGCCACCACCAGGATGTCGGCGTTGCGCACGGCCTGTTCCAGCACGTCCTTGGGGGTGAACTTGTGGCAGCTGGTCACGGTGCAGCCGGCAATCAGCAGCTCCAGGCCCATCGGGCGGCCGACATGGTTGCTCACGCCCACGATGGTGGCGTTGCGGCCACGCACCGGCTGGTCGGTGTGGCCCAGCAGCGTGGTGATGCCGCGCGGGGTGCACGGGCGCAGGCCGAACTCGCGCAGGGCCAGGTGGCCGACGTTTTCCGGGTGGAAGCCGTCCACGTCCTTGCGCGGGTCGATGCGCTGGATCAGCCGGCGCGCGTCGGGGATGCCCGGCAGCGGCAGCTGGATCAGGATGCCATTGATCTTCGGATCGGCGTTGAGCTGGTCGATCAGGTCGAGCAGCTCGGCCTCGGTGGTACCGGCCGGCAGATCGTAGTCATGCGCCTCGATGCCGACCTTCTCGGCGGCACGGCGCTTGTTGCGCACGTACACGGTCGAAGCCGGGTCGCCACCCACCAGCACCACGGCCAGGCCCGGGCGGCTGCCGCCGGCGGCCACGCGGGCGTCGACGCGCACCTTCAGGCTGTCGAGCAGGTCCTCGGCGATACGGCGGCCATCAAGGATGCGGGCAGGATGCTGGGGGGCGGAATCGTTCATTGGGGGCAGGCGTGGGGCGGCGGGGACGCTATTGTCCCCGATTCAGGCCCCCTCGCCCACCGCCGCGCCACCGATCGGGAGCTGCTGGCGTTGGGAACCGCTGTCGGTAGAGTCGACTGTTAGTCGACTGCTCTTCGTTCAGATGATCAAAATCCCCGCGCTGCGCGCGATAGTCGACTAACAGTCGACTCTACCCGGTTCCCTTTACCCGCCCGGTTCCGTTCACCCATCCCCCCGATTGTGCCCGCCCGCTGAATTTGCCCGGCCCGGTTGCCCGTCGGGCAACACAGGTCATTCCTCTTCCGGCACATCCTGCGGGTTCAGCGTCTTGCTCTCGCGCTTCGGTGCGGTGAACGGCGTCGGCGTCGGCACGCCCTGGCCGGAGTTGCCGAACACCATCTTGGCGCCGGCATTCAGACCACCACCAGCAATTTCCAACTCGAAACGCTCGGCATCGCGGCGACGGATCTGCTCGGCAATCTCCACCGCATCGTCCTCATCCGCACCCAGTTCCACCAGCGCGGCCTGGCCGAACAGCACCGCCGATTCAAACGTCTCGCGGATCTGGAAATCGACACCGGCATGGATCAGCCGCAGCGAATGCTCGCGGTCGAACGAGCGCACCATCAGCTTGGCCTGCGGGAACTCGTGCGACACCAGCTCAACAATGCGATCAGCCGCCTCGGCCTTGTCCACGCACACCGCAATCGCACGTGCGGTGGCCGCGCCCGAGGCATGCAGCACGTCCAGTCGCGTACCGTCGCCGTAATAGATCTTGAAGCCGAACCGCGCGGCGCTCTGGATCATCTCCACATCGTTGTCGATGATGGTCACGTCCACATCGCGCGCCAGCAGCGACTGGCTGGCAACCTGGCCGAAGCGGCCGAAGCCGATCAGCAGCACGCTGCCGGACAGGCCCTCGGCCTCGTCCACGCCGTCCATGTTTACCGTCGGCTTCGGCGCGATGCGCTTGTAGAGCAGCACCACCAGCGGGGTCAGCGCCATCGACAACACCACCACCGCGGTGAAGTTGGCATTGATCTCCAGGTTGATCACGCCGGCCGATGCCGCGGCGGAGAACAGCACGAAGGCGAACTCGCCGCCCTGTGCCATCAGCACGCCACGGTCCAGCGCCTGCGCGTGGTCGCTGCCCATGATGCGCGCGACCACGTAGATGCACAGCGCCTTGGCTGCCATCAGCGCCAGCACCAGGCCGAGGATCAGCTGCCAGTTGCCAGCCACCACGCCCAGGTCCAGCGCCATGCCCACGCTGAGGAAGAACAGGCCGAGCAGGATGCCGCGGAACGGTTCGATGTCCGCTTCGATCTGGTGGCGGAAGGTCGACTCGCTCAGCAGCACGCCGGCCAGGAACGCGCCCATCGCCATCGACAGGCCGGACAACTGCATCAGCAGCGCCGCACCCAGCACCACCAGCAGCGCGGCGGCAGTCATCACCTCGCGCGCCTTCGATTCGGCCAGCACGCGGAACAACGGGTTGAGCAGGAAGCGGCCGACCAGCACCAGGCCGACGATGGCGCCGACACCGATGGCCACCGACAGCCAGCGCGAACCCTCGCCGTCGGCACTGCCCGCACTGGGGCCCATCCAGGCTACCAGCGCCAGCAACGGCACGATCAGCAGGTCTTCGAACAACAGGATGGAGACGATCTTCTGCCCCGACGGCAGCGCGATGTCACCGCGCTCGGCCAGCAGCTGCATCACCACTGCGGTGGAGGTGAGCACGAAGCCGGTGGCACCGATGAAGGCCACCTGCCACGGCAGGCCGAACAGCTTGGCGATGCTGGTCAGCACCAGCGCACAGGTGACGATCTGCAGCGTGCCCAGCCCGAAGATCTCCTTGCGCAGGCTCCACAGGTGCGAGGGCCGCATTTCCAGGCCGATCACGAACAGGAACATCACCACGCCGAGTTCGGCGGTATGCAGGATCGCCTGCGGGTCGGAGAACCAGCCCAGCCCGAACGGTCCGATCGCCAGGCCGGCAGCGAAGTAGCCCAGCACCGAGCCCAGGCCGGCCCGGCGGAACAAAGGCACCATCACCACCGCCGCGCCCAACAGGGCGACGACCTTGACCAACTCGCTGGTCGCTGCTTCTACCGCCATGCGGTGTTTTCCCCAAGATCAGAATCGGGTTCAACAATAGAGCAATGCCGATGACGGCAATAGCACGCATGTTGCGCCGGATTGTCTTGGAGGTGGAACGATGATGGGCGCCCGCCCCGGCATCATCCCGAAACCGTTGCAAGTCGCTGTAGAGCCGAGCCCACGCTCGGCTGCTCTTCGTGCCGAGGCCAGAAGCAGCCGAGCATGGGCTCGGCTCTACAGTAGATCCACGCCATGCGTGGATGACGCACAGCCGCCGCGCCCCGGTAGATCCACGCCATGCGTGGATGAATCTCCGGCCAGCCTCACCCATCCCGGCAGAACGCGGCGTAATCGATATACCCCGGGAACGGCACGCCCGGCGCACACACCGGGCAATGCGGGTCCGGCCGGATGCCGGTCTCGCGGAAGCGCATGCCCAACGCGTCGAAGCGCAGCAGCCGCCCCACCAGCGGCTCGCCAATACCCAGCAGCAGCTTCAGCACTTCGGTGGCCTGCAGGACGCCGGCCAACCCGGGCAGCACGCCCAGCACCCCGGCCTCGGAACAGTTCGGCGCGAACTCCGGCGGCGGCGGTTCCGGGAACAGGCAGCGATAGCACGGCGCCACGCCGCGCTGGCGACCGGCATCAAACACGCTGACCTGGCCGTCGAAGCGCTCGATGGCGGCATATACCAGCGGCTTGGCGTGCTTGATGCAGGCGTCGTTGAGCAGGTAGCGCAGCGGGAAGTTGTCCGACCCATCCAGCACCACGTCCACGCCCTCCAGCAGCGCATCCACGTTCTCGGAGGTGACCCGCTCGGGCACGGCCTCGACCTCAATCGACGGGTTCAGCGCCAGCAGCCGCTCGCGCGCCGAATCGACCTTGAGCTGGCCCACGCTGGCTTCGGTATGCACGATCTGCCGGTGCAGGTTGCTGCGCTCCACGCGGTCGTGGTCAGCAAAGCGCAGGTGCCCTACCCCCGCCGCGGCCAGATAGAAGCCCGCCGGCGCACCCAGCCCGCCCGCGCCCAGCACCAGCACACGCGCCTGCTGCAGCCGGCGCTGACCTGCCTCGCCGACTTGCGGCAGCAGCAGATGCCGCGAATAGCGATCAAAGAAATCGCGGTCGGCGGCACTGGCCAGCGGCTGCACCAGCGGCAGCGACTGCTCGCGCCAGGCCACGGTACCGCCGGTCACGGAAGCGACGTGGGTGTAGCCGGCCTGCAGCAGGAACTGCGCAGCATCGGCCGAGCGCTTGCCGCTCTGGCAGATCAGCAGGATCTCCTGGTCGCGCTGCGGCAGATGCGCGGCCGGGTCGGCCTGCAGTTCGCCCTTGGCCACGCCACGCGCGCCCTCGGCCATGCCGCCGGCCCGTTCGTGCGCCTCGCGCACATCGATCAGCACCGCGCCATGGGCCAGGCGCTCGCGTGCCTGCGCGGGGGAAAGCTCTTGGATGCTCATGGCCGCATTATCACGCACGTGGCGGCAGGCCGCCTTGACCGATACCTGCAAACATGGGGTAGTGCCGGCCGCTGGCCGGCATGGCCATGAACGCACCGGACGACGCGAGGTTGCCGGCCAGCGGCCGGCACTACCACAGACAAGAAAGGCGGCCCTGGGGCCGCCTTTCTCTGAATCACTTGCCCTTGACGTGCTTCATCAAGCGCCGCTTGGACTTGATCTGCCGCTCGGTGAGGACGTTCTTCTTGCCCTCGTACGGGTTGGTACCCTCGCGGAAGATGAAGCTCACTGGCGTGCCGATCAGCTTGAAGCGCTTGCGGAAGAAGTTCTCCAGGTAGCGCTTGTACGACTCCTGCAGCTCCTTCAGGCGGGTGCCGTGCACGATGAAGGTCGGCGGGTTGGAACCGGCCGGGTGCACGTAGCGCAGCTTGGAGACGTGGCCGCGGATGGTCGGCGGCGGGTTGGTCTCGTAGGCCACTTCCAAGGCCTTGTTCACTTCGCTGGTGGTGAAGGTCTTGTTGGCCGATTCGTGCGCACGGTGCACCGCGCGGAACAGCTCGCGCAGGCCCGAGCCATGCTTGGCCGAAATGCGCACCGATTCGGCCCACGGCACGAAGCCCAGCTTCAGCGACAGCATGGTCTCGGCCTGCTCGCGCTGGTACTCGGTCAGGCCATCCCACTTGTTGATGGCGATCACCAACGCGCGGCCGGCGTCGAGCACGGCACCGAGCACGGTGGCGTCCTGGTCGGTCACGCCTTCGGTGGCGTCGAGCATCAGCACGGCCACCTGGCACTGCTCGATCGACTGCATGGTCTTGACCACCGAGAACTTCTCGACGACCTCGTCCACGCGCGAGCGACGGCGCAGGCCGGCGGTATCGATCAGGCGGTACTCGCGACCGTCGCGCTCCAGGTCCACTGCGATCGAGTCGCGGGTGGTGCCCGGCACGTCGGAGGCGATCATGCGCTCCTCGCCGAGGATGCGGTTGACCAGGGTCGACTTGCCCACGTTCGGGCGGCCGACGAAGGCGATGCGGATGCGGTTCGGATCGTTGTCCAGCTCTTCGCCGCTACCTTCTTCCGGCAGGCGCTGGATCACTTCGTCCAGCAGGTCGTCCAGGCCCTGGCGATGCGCGGCCGAGACGGTCAGCATTTCGCCGAAACCGTAGCGGGCGAACTCGGAGCGGACGCTGTCCTCGTCGGTGCCGTCGATCTTGTTGATAAGCAGCAACGTCGGGCGCGACAGCTTGCGCAGCCACGCCAGGATCTCGTCGTCCAGCGCCGAGGTGCCCTCGCGGGCATCGACGACGAACAGGATCAGGTCCGCTTCGGCAGCCGCCGCACGCGCCTGGCGGGTGGTGGCACCGGCCAGGCCTTCGTCCTCACCGGCAATACCGCCGGTATCCACGACGAGGAAATGATTGTCCTCGTCGAGGCGGCAGACGCCGTAGTTGCGATCACGGGTGACGCCGGGCTGGTCATGGACCAGGGCGTCACGGGTGCGGGTCAACGCATTGAAAATGGTCGACTTGCCGACATTCGGCCGTCCAACCAGGGCGACCAAAGGCAGCATCGCGAGTACTCCGTATTAATTTGCCAACCGGAAGGCGGTCAGCTTGCCATCCACGTTCTGCACCAGCAGCACCCCGTCTGCGACGACCGGCTGGGCCAGCAGGGCGTCACCGCCACTCTTTGCCCGTGCCGCCATCGCACCATCGGAGGCCTGCAGCCAGTGCACGTATCCCTTGTAGTCGCCGACCACGACGTAGTCGCCATGCAGCGCCGGGCCGGTCAGCGAGCGACGGGCCAGTGCCGTCTGCGACCACATGGCTGCGCCGCTGGCCTTGTCCAGGCCGAACACGCCGCCCTTGTTGTCGGTCACGAACACATTGCCCGACGACACCGCCACGCCACCCGCACCGCCGTGGTCGCGCGCCCACAGCGGGCGACCGGTCGGGCCTTCAATGGCCATCGTCTGGTTCTTGAAGCTGCTCACGAACAGGGTGTTGCCATCCAGCACCGGCGCGCCGTCCACATCGGCCATGCGCTCCAGCTCGGTACGGCCTTCACCGTTGCCCACGTTCTGTTCCCACAGGGTGCGGCCATCCTGCTGGGCCAGGGCGGCAACCGCGCCCTCGTCCTTGCCGATGAACAGCACGCCCGGGCCGGTCACCACCGGTGCGTTGCCACGCACGGTCAGCGCCGGCAGCTCGCTCGGGTTGAACCACTTCTGGGTGCCGTTGCCGGCATCGAACGCAGTGATACGGCCGTCGTTGCTGCGCACGTAGACCGCGCCCTGGGCGATGGCCGGCGCGGCGATGACTTCACCCGGAACACGGGCGCGCCACTTTTCGCTGCCGTCGTTGATGTCCAGCGCGATGACCTGGCCATCGAGCGTGCCGATCACGACCAGGTTCTCACCGACACCCGGGCCACCGGACAGGCGCAGCTTGGCCTTCTTCTTTTCCTTCTGCGGCTCCCAGGTCCAGACCTTCTTGCCGGTCTGCAGGTCGATGGCGTGCACGCCACCGGTGATCGCCGCAGCGAACACGTGGCCGTTGGCCACGGCCGGGCCCTGGCGCACGCCGATGCGGCGCTCGCCCTTGCCGAGGTTGACCGACCAGGCCTTGTTGACCTTCAGGGTCGGCTCGAACTTGACCAGCTCAGCCGGTTCCTGTGCCTTCTTCGCGGCCGCGTCCTTGCCGGCGAACCAGCCCTTCATGGTGCTGCAGCCGGTCAGGGCCATGCCCATCAGGAGCACGGTGGCGACGCGGGTGATCATGACCTTCTGACTCATCAAACCGACTCCGCAGGGGCGGCGACGGTGCCGCCGGCGTCCATAACCTTGGTTTCCAGCAGGCGCCGCTGCGGCGCTGCCACGTCCAGCGTCTTCAGCGCCTTCTCGTACTGTGCGCGGGCCTCATCGCGCTTGCCCTGCGCCATCAGCGCATCGCCATGGATTTCCAGGCTGCTGCTGTCGGTGGCGCTGCCCAGCAGCTTGATCGCCTCGTCGCTCTTGCCGGTGGCCACCAGCAGGCGGGCCACGCGCTGGTCGACCACGCGCTGCAGGTCACCTTCAACCTTCACGCCGCGCAGGGTAGCCAGGGCTTCTTCGTTCTTGCCGGCATCGACCTGGGCCTTGGCCAGCTGCAGCGCCGCCAGGTCGCCGTAGATGCTGGACGGGCCGGCTTCGAGCGCCTTGACCGCCTTGGCGGCGTCGTCGAGCTTGTTCTGCTGCAGGCCAACGAGCGCCTTCTGGTACTCGACATTGGCCGAGGCCAGCTTGCCGCCCTGATCCTTCTGGTACCACTGCCAGCCGGCAATGGCACCGATGGCGATGACCACGCCACCGAGGATGCTGGCGCCATTCTTCCGCAGCCAGCTGCGGACGCGTTCACTTTGTTCGTGCTCGTCGAGCAGATCGTCGATCGCCATGCGTACTCTCGCCCCGCCCATCGGGAGGGACCATTGGAATTAATCGAAGGTGGTGAAACCGCGCCTCAGTGCGAAACCGGGACTACGGAGCCTTCAGAGGATACCTGAAAGCGTGCCACGTTGGCTCGCTGGTAGGGGGTCAGATCGACGATAGCGCCGTTCTGCTGAACCTGGACCGCCGAGGCGTTGCCCAGGGTCACCCGGGTCACCTGGCCCGGCGTGAAGCTGCGGCTCTCGCCGGATTTGATCAGCGCCTTCTCGACAGTGCTGCCGTCCGGGCCGCCGATATCGACCCAGCTGTCGCCACTGAACTGCATGTCCAGCGTATTGGCGGCAGCGGCCGGTGCCGGGGCTGGACGCGGCACCGGGGCCAGCGAGGCCACGTACGGAGTGGCGGCCGGCTTGCTGGCCGGAGCGCTCGCCACGTCCGCCACCGCGGCCGGCTCGACGCCGGCGGCAGAGGGGGTGACCGGCACGGCGGCCGGAATCGCGTCCAGCGAGGCGGTGTTCGGCGACGGCGTCGCACTGCCATCGAAATGACCACGGGTGGCGAACCACACCGGCACTGCCAGCACCGCGGTGATGCCGACGTACAGCACGCGACGGCCGAGATTCTCGGCAATGCGGCGCGCACGCGGGGTATGGGTATGGCTGACCAGGGTAGGCGGCACCACCGGGCCGACCTGGGCCTGCTCCAGCAGCTCTCCCACGTCCACGTCCAGAAGCCGCGCATAGCTGCGCAGCTGGCCGCGCACGAACACCGGCGCGCCAAGCTTCTGCCATTGTTCTTCTTCCAGCGACCTGACCACCTGGACCGGCATGCGCAGGCGCGAGCCGACATCTTCGAGGGTCAGTCCGGCCGCCTCGCGGGCGTGGCGCAGGCGGGTGCCGCAGCCGGCCGCAGTCTCGAGAGCGCTCACAGTCTGGTCATCAATCACAATGCATCAACCCTGGAGTTAGGAGCCCGCTTCCTGCGGAAATTCCTGTCGAATCCGCTGAAGATAGCGATCAGATGCCGCCCGATCACCCAGCCGCGCTTCGATTTGAGACGCAAGTTGTAACACGGAACGCGTTGCGGGTGCAGCCGCAATCCTACGTTCGGCGAAGGCCCGGGCCTCCATGAAGCGGCCCTGGCGGAAGCTGAGCTGCGCCATCGCCTCCAGCGCGACCGGGTTTCCCGGCAGCACCGACAGCGCCGCGCGCAGGTCGCCTTCGGCACGTTCAAGTTGGCCAGCGTCCAGTGCACAGCTGCCCGCATTGGCCTGGGATTCGGCCGGTGTGGCGTAGCCCGGCGCCTGCAGCGCTCGATCGAACCACGCCAGCGACTCGGCCGGCCGCCCCTGCTGGCACAGCCACGCCCCGTAATTGTTGAGGATGTCACCGCGCTGCGGCGCCTGTTCGGCCGCCCTGCGGAAGCTCTCGCCCGCTTGCTGGCTCCGGCCACGGCGCTCATCGATGCCGGCCAGCAGCACCAGCGCATCCGGCGAGTCGGGCGCCAGCTTCAGCGCCTCGCGCGCCTTGCGTTCGGCCGCATCCAGGTTGCCGACCTGCATGTCACGGGCAGCCAGCGCCAGCAGATCCTGCAGGCGCACCTGGCGCCGCACGCTGTCCGGATCTCGCACCGAATAGACCGGCGCTTCGCTGGGGCCCAGCTTGGCCTTGGGTTGGGATTTGCAGCCGCCGACCGCAACGGCCAGCACGCCTGTGAGAAGCGCCAGCCAGAGGCGGTCAGGCCGCGGCATCGCTCCCCTTCCCCGCCTGCAGCGTCTTGTTGAACTCCGCCTGGCGGCGGGTGCGGTCCATCACCTGGCCCTTGAGCTGGCCACAGGCGGCGTCGATGTCGTCGCCACGGGTGCGGCGGACCATCGTCAGCACGTTGCTGTCGAGCAGGATCTTCTGGAAGGCGCGGATGTTGGCCTCCTCGGAACGCTCGTAGCGGGTGCCCGGGAACGGATTGAACGGGATCAGGTTGACCTTGCCCGAATCCTTGGCCTGCACCGCGTTGTCGAACTGGCGCATCAGGCGGGCCAGCTCGCGGGCATGCTCGGGCTTGTCGTTGACGCCCTTCATCAGGGTGTATTCAAAGGTGACCGATTCGCGGCGCTTGTTGGCGCGCAGGTAGCGTGCGCACGAGGCCATCAGCTCGGCGATCGGGTACTTCTTGTTGAGCGGCACCAGCGTCTCGCGCAGTGCGTCGTTCGGCGCATGCAGCGACACCGCCAGCGACACGTCGCTTTCGGCAGACAGGCGGTCGATCTGCGGCACCAGGCCGGAGGTCGACAGGGTCACTCGCTTGTTGGCCAGGCCGTAGCCCAGGTCGTCGCGCATCACGCTCATGGCGCGCACGACGTTGTCGAAATTCATCAGCGGCTCGCCCATGCCCATCATCACCACGTTGGTGAGGCGGCGCATCTGGTGCGGCACGTTGCCCAGGTGGCGTGCGGCAACCCACACCTGGCCGATGATCTCGGCGGTGGTCAGGTTACGGTTGAAGCCCTGGGTGGCGGTGGAGCAGAACGTGCAGTTCAGGCCGCAACCGACCTGCGAGGACACGCACAACGTGCCGCGGGTCTTGTCCGGGATGTACACGGTCTCGATGGCGTTCTTGCCATCCACGCCCATCGCCAGCAGCCACTTGTGGGTGCCGTCGGCGGAGGGCTTGTCGAACACGATGTTCGGAACCAGCACCTCGGCATGGGCCTGCAGCTTGGCGCGCAGGACCTTGCCGAGGTCGGTCATTTCATCGAAATCGGTGACGTAGCGATGGTGGATCCACTTCATCACCTGATGGGCACGGAACTTCTTCTCGCCGAGAACCTCGACGAAAAACTTCTCCAGGCCCGCGCGATCGAGGTCGAGCAGGTTCTGCTTGCCAGCCGTGGGTGCCGACTTCGGCAGCGGCTGGATGGCGGGGGACTGTACGACCTCGTTCACGGCATTACTCTCAGCGCGAGACGACTTCGGTGGCGGCGAAGAAGTAGGCGATCTCAATCGCGGCATTCTCGACCGAGTCCGAGCCGTGTGCGGCGTTGGCATCGATGGATTCGGCGAAGTCGGCGCGGATGGTGCCCGGCGCGGCTTCCTTCGGGTTGGTGGCGCCCAGCAGGTCGCGGTGGGCCAGGACGGCGTTCTCGCCTTCCAGGGCCTGGATCATCACCGGGCCGGAGATCATGAACTCGACCAGCGCGTTGAAGAACGGACGCTCGCGGTGCACGGCATAGAAGCCTTCGGCTTCACGGCGCGACAGCTGCTTGTACTTGGCGGCCACGACCTTCAGGCCGGCCTTCTCGAAGCGGGCGTAGATTTCGCCGATGACGTTCTTGGCAACGGCGTCCGGCTTGATGATCGAAAGGGTGCGCTCCAGCGCCATGGGATGTCTCCAATGGAATCGGGCCGCTGATGGCCCGAAGGGTAACATGAAAAAAACCCGCGTCGGGACGCGGGCTTAGCCTGATAAACGTAGGCGAATTGTAAAAGATAACGTGGCCGGGTGGTAGAGGGCCATGTGGCCCTGTTGTAGCGCCGAGCCCATGCTCCGCTGGCCTTTGGGCCGAAGAGCAGCCGAGCGCGGGCTCGGCTCTACAGGTTCAGGTCCACCCATTCACCCACCTGAGTGAAATCTGACCGGAGCGGCCGATTTTGCTGCACTGCAAAATGCCATACGGTACCGTCTGGTCCTAGTATCAAACAATCGTTTGATTAAGGTCTGCCCGCCGATGGCCAAACCCGCCCACTTCTCGACCAAGGACCGGATCCTCGGCGCGGCCGAGGAGCTGTTCGCCCAGCACGGCTTCGCCGGCACCTCGCTGCGCCAGGTGACCAGCCAGGCCGACGTCAACATTGCCGCGGTCAACTACCACTTCGGTTCCAAGGAAAATCTGGTCAATGAGGTCTTCCGCCGCCGCATGGACGAGATGACCGGCGCGCGCCTGGCGCAGCTGGAGCGGGCCCGCAGCGAACACCCCGGCGAACTGCGCCCGGTGCTGGCCGCCTTCGTCGAGCCGGCCCTGGCGCTGGCCCAGGACCGCCAGAACGGCGGCGCCTTCGTGCGCGTGATTGCCCGCGCCTACGCCGAGAAGAACGACAACCTGCGCAAGTTCCTGTCCGACCACTACGGCCACGTGCTGCGTGCGTTCGGCAAGGCCATCGGCGAGTGCGTGCCCGGCCTGAGCAAGGAGGAGCTGTACTGGCGCCTCGACTTCCTGGCTGGCTCGCTGACCTATGCGATGGCCGACTTCGGGCTGATCAAGCGTCCCGCCGGTGTCACCGAAGCGGCGCATCGTGCCCATGCCGCCCACGAACTGATCCATTTCGCCGAAGCCGGGTTCCGCGCCGCCGCACGCGCCAGCGCCCTGCCCGCTTCCCGTTGATTCCACCCAGTAACTGCTGACCAACAAAGGCCCTACACCATGTCCAATTCCCTGCTAGTCCGCCGCGCCGCCGTGCTGGGTGCCGGCGTCATGGGTGCCCAGATCGCCGCCCACCTCACCAACGCCGGCGTCGACACCGTGCTGTTCGACCTGCCTGCGAAGGAAGGTCCGGCCGATGGCATCGTGCTGAAGGCGATCGCCAACCTGGGCAAGCTGAGCCCGGCGCCGCTGGCCAGCAAGTCGCTGGCCGAAGCCATCACCCCGGCCAATTACGACTCCGGCCTGGAGCAGCTGAAGGACTGCGACCTGATCATCGAGGCCATCGCCGAGCGCATGGACTGGAAGCAGGACCTGTACAAGAAGATTGCGCCGTTCGTGGCCGACCACGCGGTGCTGGCCTCCAACACCTCGGGCCTGGGCATCAACAAGCTGGCCGACGTGCTGCCCGAACAGCTGCGCCACCGCTTCTGCGGCGTGCACTTCTTCAACCCGCCGCGCTACATGCACCTGGCCGAGCTGATCCCGGCCACCACCACCGACGCCGCCGTGCTGGAAGGCCTGGAAGAGTTCCTGGTCACCACCCTGGGCAAGGGCGTGGTGTACGCCAAGGACACCCCGAACTTCATCGGCAACCGCATCGGCGTGTTCTCGATCCTGTCCACCATCCACCACACCCAGCAGTTCGGCCTGGGCTTCGATGAAGTGGACGGCCTGACCGGTCCGCTGGTCGGCCGCCCGAAGTCGGCCACCTACCGCACCTCCGACGTGGTCGGCCTGGACACCATGGCCCACGTCATCAAGACCATGGGCGACACCCTGCCGAACGACCCGTGGCATGAATTCTTCAAGTCGCCGAAGTGGCTGGACGCGCTGATTTCCAAGGGCGCGCTGGGCCAGAAGACCGGCGCCGGCATCTTCCGCAAGGTCGGCAAGGACATCGTGGTACTGGATCTGGAGAAGCAGGACTACCGTCCGGCCGACCGCACCGCCGCACCGGAAGTGGTGGAGATCCTGAAGATCAAGAACCCGGCCGAGAAGTTCGCCAAGCTGCGCGAGAGCCAGCACCCGCAGGCGCAGTTCCTGTGGGCGACCTTCCGCGACCTGTTCCACTACAGCGCCTACCACCTGGCCGACATCGCCGAGACCGCGCGCGACGTCGATCTGGCCATCCGCTGGGGTTACGGCTGGTCGCTGGGCCCGTTCGAGACCTGGCAGGCTGCCGGCTGGAAGCAGGTGGCACAGTGGATCGCCGATGACATCGTGGCCGGCAAGAGCATGAGCAGCGCCCCGCTGCCGGATTGGGTGTTCGATGGCCGCGACGGCGTGCACGCCGCCGAAGGCAGCTACAGCCCGTCGCGCAACGCCAAGCTGCCGCGTTCGTCGCTGCCGGTGTACCAGCGCCAGCGCTTCCCGGATCCGCTGCTGGGCGAGCAGTTCGCTCCGGGCGAAACCGTGTTCGAGAACGACGGCCTGCGCATGTGGCACGACGGCGATGGCATCGCGGTGGTCAGTTTCAAGACCAAGATGAACACCGTCTCCGACCAGGTGCTGGACGGCCTGCAGGAATGCGTCAGCCGCGCCGAGAAGGACTTCCAGGGCCTGGTGATCTGGCAGCAGAAGGAACCCTTCTCCGCCGGCGCCGACCTGGCCGGTGCGCTCGGCCTGCTGCAGGCCGGCAAGGTCGACCAGTTCGAAGAAATGGTCGCCAACTTCCAGCGCACCAGCCAGCGCATCAAGTACTCCCTGGTGCCGGTGGTGGCCGCCGTGCGTGGCCTGGCCCTGGGCGGCGGCTGCGAGTTCCAGATGCACAGCGCCAAGACCGTTGCCTTCCTGGAAAGCTACATCGGCCTGGTCGAAGCCGGCGTCGGCCTGCTGCCGGCCGGTGGCGGCCTGAAGGAACTGGCCGTGCGTGCCTCGCAGGCCGCGGGCCCGGGCGGCGACGTGTTCGCCGAACTGAAGAAGACCTTCGAGACCGTGGCGATGGCCAAGGTGTCCAACTCGGCGGTCAACGCCAAGGAGCTGGGCCTGCTGCGCAGCACCGACAAGGTGGTGTTCAACAGCTACGAGGCCCTGCATATCGCCAAGGCCGAAGCACGCGCCCTGGCAGAAGCGGGCTACCGCCCGCCGCTGCCGGCACGCCGCATCCAGGTCGCCGGTGACGTGGGTATCGCCACCTTCAAGATGATGCTGGTCAACATGCTGGAAGGCCGCTTCATCAGCCCGTACGACTACGAGATCGCCGAGCGCATCGCCACCGTGCTGTGCGGCGGCAAGGTCGACCGCGGCACCCTGGTCGACGAAGAGTGGCTGCTGACCCTGGAGCGCAAGCACTTCGTCGAACTGGCCCAGCAGGAAAAGACCCAGGCCCGCATCGCGCACATGCTGAAGACCGGCAAGCCGCTGCGTAACTGATCGCCCATCCCTGCTTCCGGTGGGTGCCGACCGTTGGTCGGCACTCCGGCTAAAAAATTCAAGAGATCACTGCAATGACCAAGCAAATCCAGGACGCCTACATCGTCGCCGCCACCCGCACCCCGGTTGGCAAGGCGCCCAAGGGCATGTTCCGCAACACCCGCCCCGACGACATGCTTGCGCACGTGCTGCGCAGCGTCGTCGCGCAGGCCCCGGGCGTGGACGTCAACCGCATCGATGACGCGATCATCGGCTGCGCCATGCCCGAAGCCGAGCAGGGCATGAACGTGGCGCGCATCGGCGTGCTGCTGGCTGGCCTGCCAAACACCATCGCCGCGCAGACCGTGAACCGCTTCTGCTCCTCCGGCCTGCAGGCCGTGGCGCAGGCCGCCGACGCGATCCGCCTGGGCAACGCCGACCTGATGCTGGCCGGTGGCACCGAGTCGATGTCGATGGTGCCGATGATGGGCAACAAGATCGCCATGGCGCCGAGCGTGTTCGACAACGACCACGTGGCCATCGCCTACGGCATGGGCATCACTGCCGAGAAGGTCGCCGAAGAGTGGAAGGTCTCGCGTGAAGACCAGGACGCCTTCGCCCTCGCCTCGCACCAGAAGGCCATGGCCGCGATCCAGAACGGCGAGTTCAAGGACGAGATCAGCCCGTACGAGATCGTCTCGCACCTGCCGGACCTGGCCGACGGCCAACGCATCATCACCCGCAACAAGATCGCCGACACCGACGAAGGCCCGCGCCCGGATTCCTCGGCTGATGGCCTGGCCAAGCTGCGCCCGGTGTTCCGCAACGGCCAGTTCGGCGGCACCGTCACTGCTGGCAACTCGTCGCAGATGAGCGATGGCGCCGGTGCCGTGCTGCTGGCCTCGGAACAGGCGATCAAGGACTACGGCCTGACCCCGCTGGCCCGTTTCGTCAGCTTCTCGGTGGCCGGCGTGCGCCCGGAAGTGATGGGCATCGGCCCGATCGCCGCGATCCCGAAGGCACTGAAGCAGGCCGGCCTGACCCAGGACCAGCTGGATTGGATCGAGCTCAACGAAGCCTTCGCCGCGCAGTCGCTGGCGGTGATCCGCGATTGCGGCCTGGACCCGGCCAAGGTCAACCCGCTGGGCGGCGCGATTGCCTTGGGCCACCCGCTGGGTGCAACCGGCGCGATCCGTACCGCAACCCTGCTGCACGGCCTGCGTCGTCGCCAGCAGAAGTACGGCATGGTGACGATGTGCATCGGCACCGGCATGGGCGCGGCGGGTATTTTCGAGGCGCTGTAAGGTTCAAAGCGTTGCCGGCGGACGTTTCGGTTTGCTGGGGGGCCCGGGTGGGTGAGGCTGCCCGGGACACGCCGTAAACCCGTCCCTGGGGGCTCGATGGCGCCATCCATGGCGCCAACGGTCCCGGGCAGCCCTGCCAACCCGGCCCTTCCAGCCTCCCCGCGGCGGAGGGATGAGCAAAGGCAGGATCAAAGTCTGGGGTCAGAGCCCTTTGCTACGCAAAGGGATCCGACCCCGACTCGACGCTCGCGGAAACAAAAAAGGCAGCCATCGGCTGCCTTTTTGCTTTTGCTCTTGCCCTTGATTCCGCCCTTCCCGTCCGCGCCCGCAGGAAACCTGACAGGCGGGGCGGGTGGGCCTTTGGCAGGACCGTTCGCCGCATGGATGCGGCGACCGAGCCCCCATTGGTGAAGTGACCCCCGAGACTTGGACAGGGGTCAGGCGGCCGATTGGGCCTGTTGGGTCTGCTCCCGGTACTGTACCGGGCTCAGGCCCTTCAATTTCAATTTGATTCGCTCTTGGTTGTAGTACTGGATGTATTCCACCAGCCCCGCCTCCAGACTCTCGATGCTGTCAAAGCTGTTCAGGTAAAAGAACTCCGACTT
>NZ_JCAFTG010000019.1:0-56562 GCF_059370035.1 Stenotrophomonas sp. YJH_SMC_37 | reverse complement strand
TGTAAGCTCGGTCGCCGCATCCATGCGGCTCACGCCCCCGCAACCGGACCCACCCCGCCTTCGACAGTTTTCCGCGATCTGTTGGAAATACTATTGGGGTCAGATCCGTTTTCCGTAGGAAAACGGATCTGACCCCATTTTGATTTTCGATATCTGACAGATTGTGTCGACCAAGGTCGACACCTACCGACAGCCGCAGGAATCTGTCAGAAGTGGGGCGGTGTCGGAGTGCGGGGTGTCAGCCGCATGGATGCGGCTGCCAAGCCTCCAGGGACGGATTTACGGCGTCCCCGCACTCCGACACCGCCCCGCCATCCCACGGAATGCACGCTGTTGCTGTTGCCGTTGCCCCGGTTTGTAGCGGGTGCAGGGCGCAGCCCTGCAAAGAACCCTACCCTCGCGGTCGGCTGCGCGACGGCACCAGTGCGAACGTATCCACTGCCAGCTTCTCGGCATGGTTCAACCACGCGCGGATCTCCAGATCGTCCACTTCGTGGTCCAGCCCGAAAGACACGTTGATCTTGCCGTCCGCATCGGGCTGCACCCACTGCTGGGCCAGCACCACCTTGCGCTGCGAGGACACCGCTTCGATCCAGAAACCGCGATCCGGGCGCGTGCTCGCCACCAGCTGCAGCATGTACTGGCCGGCACGGGTACGGCGGCCCTTCTGGGTGATCATGTGCGCCTGGCGCACGCTCGGTCGCGGTCCCTGGAACGCATCCAGCGGCGCATCCACGGCGATGCCGGCACGCAGGTCGTTGTCGCGGTACAGCTTGATGCCGTTGTCGCGGTTGACCAGCAGCGCGCACCAGTCACCGTCGGCCGAGCCGTCCTCGAACGCGGTGCAGCGATCAACATAGGCCAGCGTGTTGTCCGGATCCGCGTCATCGAACTGGCGCGAGGTGTTCTCCAGGTAGACCGACTTCAAACCCCAGTCCTTGTCGTACTCGAGCAGCACCGGTGGCTGCACGTGCTGCAGGCCGACCACCACCTGGTCGTCGCCGTCGATCTTCAGTTCACGCGTAGGTTCACCCAGCCACAGCGAACGGGCGAACGCCAGATACTGCGGGTAGTCGCGACCCTGGTCGCGTCGCGCGGCCACACTGGCGCTGGGCGCGCGTTGCGGGTCGATCAGTGAACGGCCGAAGCCCATCGTCTTCAGGTTCGGGTCCAGCAGGCTGAGCAGAGTCGCACCCGAATCCAGCGTGGTGCCGGCGTCGGCGCTGAGCTGCTGCGGCGTAATGCCATCGCCCAGGAACAGCAGCAGGTTCTCGCGCTTCTGCCGGGTCAGGATGTGGGTCAGATCGTTGGGCATCGCCAGGTGGTCGGAGGCGATCACGATCAGCGTGTCCTTGCCGTACGGGCTGGCCTGGATGCGTTCGACCAGCTGCGAGATCAGCCGGTCACTGCATTTGAGCGCGTTGAGCATGTTGATGTTGCCGTACTGGCTCTGGTAGCGCTCGCCCTTGCACGACACCGGCAGGTGGCCCGCCGGGTGGTGGGTGTCCATGGTGAGCGTGGTGAGCATGAACGGCGAGCCGGCGCGCGAGAGCTGTTCGAAGCGCTGGTAGGCGGTATCCAGCAGCACGTCGTCGTGCACGCCCCAGGCCGAGTAGTGGATGCGACCGATCTTTTTCTGCTGCTTGAACCAGGCGAGGTCACGCACTTCGTCAAAACCGTGGCTGGCCAGGAACTGGCCCTTGCCGGCGAACTGGCCGTTGGCTCCGCCCAGGTAATGGTTGGTATAGCCCTGCTGCTTCAGGTAGTCGCCCAGGCACACTGCCTTGGGCAGGAAGCTGCCCATCCGGTCCATGCTGTTTTCATCGCCCTGCGAGGTGGTCAGCGGCACGCCGCACATCGACGACACCAGACCGGCGATGGTCCAGCCGCTGCCTTCGGCCGAGGCAAGGCCGCGCACGTCCAGCGACTTCGTGGCCAGGCGGTTGAGATTGGGCATCAGGCCTGGGAACACGTTCTCGTCCAGGTAGGTGCGCTCCAGGCTCTCGCCGTAGATCCAGACGATGTTGCGTGGGCGCTGCAAGGGCTGCGTCGGTACTTGATACTCGGGGGCGATGCGGGAGAAGTCGACCGGGCGCAGCTGCTGGTACAGGCGTTGGCCGTCGCGGGCCAGCGGGCTGATCATGATCGTGGCCACCCACACGGCCGCGAAGCCCGCGAACAGCGCGCCACCGTGGCCGGGCCGGCGCCAGCGCTTCACCCGCGTGGCGAACAGCGGCAGCAGCGAGACCAGCGCCAGCACGATGAAGCCGGCGATGTAGCCCTTGAAGTCGGAGACACCGGCGCCTTCCATGTCGGCGCCGAGGTGGTAAAGGGTGGCAGCGTTGAGCCCATCACCGGACAGCTTGTCGATCAGCCACCATGCGCTGAGCATGAGCAGCAGCAGCGAGAACGCACTGGCCTTCCACCACACCCACTTCTCGGACGCGAGGAACAACCAGCACAGCAGCAACAACGACAGCAGCAGTATCCAGAGCATAGGCAGCTTCGGCAGTGACGGGGTGGTGGTGATGGACGTCGTACCGACGCGTGTCCATCCGACCGGCGCTGCCGCAAGCACATGCATGTGACAGGCCGATGACCCGATAGTGCATGCACGAACCTGACTGAAATGTTTGTTGAAATGACGCGCGCGTAATCGCGCTCAGAAGGTAAAACGAGCGTGAAAGGGGTAGCTGGATTGCATTAAAAATTGCATGAATACGGGTGTTTTTGTCGATGCGCTAGCGATGCCCGCGTTCTTCGCGTGCCCGCGCACGACGGTCGAACAGCAATGCACTGGTTACGATGCCAAGGCCGAGCACTACGCCGATGAACAACAGAATCAGGGCGATGAGTGGATAGCCGAACAGGTGCCAGCCGGTGTCGATCTTCATCATCATCGCGGCGGCCATGATCAATGCCGCGCTGATGATGCCGGCCGCCACGCGGTTGGCGATCTTCTGCAGGTTCTCCATCAGCCGCGATTCTTCCAGGCCCGTCACCTTCATCTGCAGACGGTTCTCGGCCAGCAGCGCCATGATGTCCGACAGCTTGCGCGGCCCATCGCGCAGCAACTGCTGCAGCTCCATCGCCTCGCTGGCGATGTTGGCTGCGGACAGTGATTTTTTCAGGCGCGCACGCATCACATGCTGCAGCTGGCGCTCGACGATGCGGCGGGTATCCAGTTCGGGTGCCAGCAAGCGGCATACGGTTTCCAGGTTGAGCAGTGCCTTGCCCAGCAGGCTCAGTTCCGGCGGCGTGCGCAGCCCGCAGGCGGTGGCGATGCGCACCATGTCCAGCACCACGCGGCCTTCGGAGAACGTGCCGCTGGCGGCGTAACGCGCGATCAACTGGCCGGTCTCGCGCAGATAACGTTCCTCGTCGAACGCCTCCAGCCGCGTGCTGATGCTGATCAGGTCGTCAGCCACTTCCTCGCCACGGCCATCGACCGCTGCGAACAGGATCTTCAGCAAGCGCTCGCGCAGGCGCGGCGGCATGTGCGCAACCATGCCCAGGTCGAAGATCGCCAGCCGTCCATCGGGCATCACCCGCAGGTTGCCGGGGTGCGGGTCGGCGTGGATCTCACCGTGTACGAAGATCTGGTCGAGGTAGCCGCGGATCAACGCCGCCGCCAGCGGGTCCATCGATTGTTCGGTGCGGCGAACATCGGGAATCGCATCCACGCGCACGCCGGTGGCCAGTTCCATGGTCAGCACGCGCTGGCTGCTGTAGTCCCACAGCGGCTGCGGTATCCACAGGCGGCGGAACGGCTTCAGGTGTCGGCCGAAACGGGCCAGGTTCTCGGCCTCGGCGTGGTAGTCCAGCTCCTGCATCAGGGTCTTGGCGAATTCGTTGAGCCAGTCGCGCAGACGCACGCGGCGGCCCACCTGGGTCAGGTGGTCGGCGGCCAGCGCGAAGCTGCGCAGCGCCTCCAGGTCCGAGCGAAGTTGTGCGGCCACTTCAGGCTTCTGCACCTTCACCGCCACCTGGCGTCCGTCGTGCAGCACGGCCCGATGCACCTGCGCGATCGATGCGCAGCCCAGCGGCTCGGGGTCGAACGCGGCAAACAGCTTGTTCACCCCTACACCCAGCTCCTGCTCGATGATGGCGTGGATGCGCTCGACGGGAATCGGCGCTACCTTTTCCTGCATGCGCTCCAGCGCCGTGGCGAACTCTACCGGCACCATGTCCGGGCGCGTGGACAGCATCTGGCCCAGCTTGACGAAGGTTGGCCCCAGAGCTTCCAGATCGCTGACGAACTGTTCCGGGTTGCCGTCCGCGGGAACGTCGGCTGGATTGCCTGCGGCATCCAGGTTCATGCCCGAGAACACCCCTGAATGGCGATAGCGCATCAGCAGGCGCAGGATCTGGCTGCGCCGGTTCATGCCTTTGACCAGCGGAGGATTGCCATTGGCGGTGGGCGGATTGCTCAAGCGGAACTCCCATGCGACGAAGACAGGTAGCGCCGGCCACGGGCCGGCAATGTCCGGACTCCGCAGTGTCGCCGGGGGGCGGTGGGCACGCGGTGAATCCGACGTCTTCCGCAGTCCACACCGGATCGGTCAGAATCCGCTCATTCCCTCTCTGGACTTCCCATGGCCGGTGCCAGCCTGTTCGCCCTGCTCGACGATATCGCCACCCTCCTCGACGATGTCTCGGTCCTGACCAAGGTCGCGGCGAAGAAAACCGCCGGCGTGCTGGGCGACGACCTGGCGCTGAACGCGCAGCAGGTGACCGGAGTCAACGCCAACCGTGAACTGCCGGTGGTGTGGGCGGTGGCCAAGGGCTCGCTGGTCAACAAGGTGATCCTGGTACCGGCAGCACTGGCGATCAGCGCCCTGGAGGCCTGGCTGCGCAGCCGCGGCTGGAACGTGCCGCTGATCGTGCCGCTGATGATGATCGGTGGTGCCTTCCTCTGTTTTGAAGGCGTGGAGAAGCTGGCGCACCGCTTCCTGCACTCAGCTGAGGACGACGCCGAGCATCAGGCCGAACGGCGCAAGGCGCTGGCCGATACGCAGGTGGACATGGTGGCGTGGGAGAAGGACAAGGTGAAGGGCGCGATCCGCACCGACTTCATCCTTTCGGCCGAGATCATCGTGCTGACGCTGGGGGTGGTCGCCACCGCACCGTTCACCAACCAGCTGGTCACGCTGGCCGTGGTTGCACTGGCAATGACGGTCTTCGTCTATGGGCTGGTGGCGGGCATCGTGAAGCTTGATGACGTCGGCCTGTACCTGTCGCGCAAGGGTGGGGCTTTGGCCGCCTTCGGTCGCGGCCTGGTGGCCTCGGCGCCGTGGCTGATGAAGTTCCTGTCGGTGGCTGGCACCATCGCCATGTTCCTGGTCGGCGGCGGCATCCTGGTGCACAACGTGCCGGCGCTGCACCACGCGGTGCAGGCGCTGGGCGGTGAAGGGCAGTGGGGCTGGCTGATCAGTGCTGCGGCCAACATGGTGGTCGGCATCATCGCCGGCGCCATCGTGCTGGCGGCGGTGACCGGGTTCCAGAAGCTGCGCGGGAAATGATCTGTAGAACCGAGCCCACGCTCGGCTGCTCTACGGCGCTGCGCGCCGCCGCCCGAGCATGGGCTCGGGCGCTACAGCGTCTGCACGCTGGATCATCAGCCCGCCTGCACCCGGTTCTTGCCTTGCCGCTTGGCCGCATACAGCGCGTCATCGGCGCGGCGCAGCAGGGTCTCGGTATCGTCACCGGGCTGCCATTGCGCCAGCCCGGCGCTGAAATGCACCGGCACGCGCCGGTCCTGCACGGTCAGCACGCGGTGCGCCAGTGAACGTTGCAGGCGCTGCACGGTGGCCATGCTGTCGGCGCCCTGGGTTTCCGGCAGTACCAGAACGAACTCGTCGCCGCCCAACCGTGCGATGCCGTCGGTGGCGCGCAGCAGCAGCTTGCACACGGCCACCAGGTGCTGCAGCAAAGCATCGCCACCAGCGTGACCGTGCGCCTCGTTGGTCAGGTGGAAATCATCCAGATCGATCACCGCCACGCCCAGCGGCGAGTTGTTGCGCATGGCACGCGCCAGTTCACGCTGGAGCAGTTCGTCCAGGCCGCGGCGGTTCAGTGCCTGGGTCAGCGGATCGATACGCGCCAGGTCACCGGCAGCACGCAGTTCCTGCTCCAGCTCGGCAATGCGCTGCTCTGCGCGTTCCACTTCCTGCCGCGCGCTGGCCAGGTGATCGCGGGCCTGCGCGGCCTGCTGCTGCACCTTGCCGGTGTCGCGCATCACGTCCTGTAGCAACTGGTTGAGGTCGGCGATGCTACGCGCCTCGCGCAGCTGCAGTGCGTAGCTGCCGATGCGGTCGTGGTATTCGCCGGTGCTGGTGGCCATGCCATCCATGCGCTCGATGAACTCGCCCATCAACCCGCGCATCGCCGCCTTCGAATCGTCGATGCCCTGGCGCAGCAGGCCCTGCTTGTAGATCACTTCGCGCAACTCGGCGCGGGTGCGCTCGACCGCTTCCGCTTCCAACGGCCCGTCCAGCAGCTGGCGTACTGCCGCGATCTGGCCCTGCAGCCAGCTGCGGTCATCCAGCAGCTCGCTGACGTTCTCCAGCAGCAGCGCGAACAGCTCCAGCAGCAGCGCCTGCTGCTCCTGCCAGCTCTCGGCACGCACACCGACCTGGTGGCCGAGTTCGCGCACTCCTTGTTCGATCGGCTCCAGTGCGGTACCCGGCTGCCACTGGCGGAGGCGCGTGGCCAGGGCCTGCGCCTGTTCGCGCAGGTCCGGGTCGTGCTGCAGCAGGGCCACCACCGCACCGCCCAGCAGCAGCCGCAGCTGCTCGGACAAGCGCAGGCTTTCCGGCTGCCCGTCCGGCGAATGCTGTTCGATGGTGCGGATGTACTTGTCGATCAGCTGCCGCATCGCGCGCCCATAGCGCGGCCAATCGGCGCTGGCCTGTGCCGACTGCAGGCGGTCGCCCATGTCGCCCAGCTCGCCCGGCAGGGTGGCCATGCCGTCGGCGAACGCCGCCAGCAGCGGTTCCGGCGCGTCGGCGCCTGCGAACAGCTGCTGCAGGGCCACGCCACCGCCGCCCTGCAGCACCACGCGGTCACCCAGCCCATCGTCCACCACCGCGCGCACGCGTGCCGGCGGCCCAAGGGCGGTACCGGAGGCAGGGCGGTGGTCGGGCTGGTCCGTCATGGAGCGAATCCTGGGGCTGGCAGGGACTGGTTCCAGCATATCGGCGCGGCCGCCGACGGCTTGAACGGCTAGGATGGGCGACAGGATGCCGCAGTGGAGGTGCTGATGCGCGTGATGTTGCTGGGGGCGACCGGCCTGGTCGGTGGGCTGACCCTGCCCAGGCTGCTGGACGACCCGCGCTGCAGCGCCGTGGTGGCGCCCACTCGCCGTCCGTTGGGTGTAACTCACGGGAAGCTCGAGAACCCGGTGCTGGCCTTCGACGCGCTGCCCACTTCGCCAGAATGGGCGCGCGTGGACGCGGTCATCTGCGCACTGGGCAGCACCATCGCCCAGGCCGGCAGCCGCGAGGCCTTCCATCGCATCGACCACGACTATCCGCTGGCGTTCGCCCGCCTGGCACAGGCAGAGGGGGCGCGGACCTTTGTGCTGAACTCCGCAGCCGGCGCCAACCCACAGTCGTCGATCTTCTACAGCCGGGTGAAGGGTGCATTGGAGCGCGATCTGCGCGCGCTGGGCTTCAACTCGTTGACCCTGGTCCGCCCAGGGCTGATCGGTGGCGAGCGCAACGAGGTGCGTCGCGGCGAGCGTTTCGCACTGACGGTACTCGGCGCGTTGGGGCCGGTACTGCCGCGGGCGTGGCGGATCAACCCGGCCAGCGAGATCGCCAAGGCACTGGTCGAGGCCGTGCTGGCCCCGCAACCGGGCGAGCACGTGGTGGCATCGCGCGCGCTGGTCGGCTGATGTCGCGTGCGCTGCGCCTGACCCAGCTGCTGCAGCTGCTGCGCCGCCATCGGCGACCCGTGGCCGGGCAGACGCTGGCCGACGCGCTGGGCATCAGTCTGCGCACGCTGTACCGCGATATCGAGACCCTGCGAGAGCAGGGCGCCGACCTGCGTGGCGAGGCCGGCGTCGGCTACCAGCTGGCGCCGAGCGACACCGTGCCACCGATGACCCTGCCGCCGGCCGAGATCGATGCGCTGGTGCTGGGCCTGCGCTGGGTTGCGGCCCGTACCGAACCCGCGTTGGCCGAAGCCGCACGCGATGCCCTGGCGCGTATCGCGCATGTGTTGCCCGCAGCGCGGCGCGAGGCCTTGCGTGACAGTGGCCTGCGGGTGGGCCCTTCGCGTGCGGCGGCCAAGGTTCCCCCAGCTCGTCTGCAGGCCGTGCGAGAGGCTGTCGGTTCACAGCAGCGCCTGAAGTTCGGCTACGAGGACGCGCACGGCCAGCGCAGCGAGCGCATCGTCTGGCCGTTCGCGCTGGGCTACTTCGATGAGGTGCCGATGCTGGCGGCGTGGTGCGAGCGCCGCGAGGATTTCCGCCATTTCCGTCTGGACCGCATCCGCCAGGCGCGTGTGCTGGAGGATCACTACCTCGTGCCACGCGCCACCCTGCTGCGACGCTGGCAGAAGGCGCAGGGCATCGCGCCGGACTGGCTGGACCGTTCGTAGCCACAGCAACAGCGGGGAGCGGGCGGCGGGGTAGAGTCGACTGTTAGTCGACTATCGCGCGCAGCGCGGGGTTTCAAGCGCGTTGAAGGAAGAGCAGTCGACTAACAGTCGACTCTACCGACGGTCGACTATCGCGCGCAGCGCGGGGTTTCAAGCAGGCTGAAGGAAGAGCAGTCGACTAACAGTCGACTCTACCGACAGACGAATCTGCTGACAGAATCTGTCAGCAGGGCCGTACCACCATGATCGCTCCCAACAACGGAGCTTCCCCATGTTCAAGCCCAGCACCCTGCTGCAGCACGTGCGCGACGTCGCCGCCAGCGCCACCTTCTACAGCGGCATCCTCGGCAAGCCGCCGGTCGAGCAGTCGCCCGGCTTCGCCCTGTTCCTGCTCGGCGATGGCGCCGCACTGGGCCTGTGGCAGCGCGACGACGTGCAACCGCCGGTGTTCGCGCAGGCAGGCGCCGCCGAACTGGCAATGGTGGTGGCCAACCCCGACGCCGTGCAGCAGATGCACGATGCGTGGCGCGCTCTTGGTGTGGAGATCCTGCAGGCGCCGGTGACGCTGGAGTTCGGCCATACCTTTGTCGGGGCAGATCCTGATGGCCACCGCCTGCGGGTCTACAGCCGTGCCGAGGGCTTGGTCGCGCGCGATTGATCGCCCGCATTGTGTAGATCCACGCCATGCGTGGATGGAGCGCGACGGAGCAGGCACAAAAAACGCCGGGCTGTGCCCGGCGTTTTTCCAGTTCATGTGCCAACCAACGGTTGGCACCTACCGGTCAGGTGGCCGATCAGCTGGCCAGCGCCAGGTCGTCCATCATCGCGCGCAGGAAGCGGGCGGCTTCACCACCCGTAGCCGCGCGGTGGTCGAAGGTGACCGACAGCGGGATTACCTTGTGCGCTTCCACGCCGCCCATCACCGGGGTCATCTGGTGGCGGGCACGGCCGGCACCGACGATGGCCACGCACGGCGGCACCACGACCGGGGTCGCGTAGCGGCCGGCGAACATGCCGAAGTTGGACAGCGAGATGGTGTAGCCGCTCAGTTCCGAGGCGGCGATCGAACGCGATTCCACCTGCTCGCGCAGGCGATTGACGCCTTCGCGGATGCCGCGTGCATCGAGCATGTCGGCATTGCGCAGGGCCGGCACGAACAGGCCGTCGTCGGTGTCCACGGCGATGCCGATGTCCACCTGGGCGTGCAGGGTGCGGGTCAGCGCTTCACCGTCGAACCAGGCGTTCATGGCCGGCACCTTCTGTGCGGCAACGACGATGGCGCGAACCAGGCGGGCGGTGACGTCGTTGCCCGGCAGCCAGGCGTGGATGTCGGCGTCGTCGTTCAGCGTGGTCGGCACGACCTTGCTGTGCGCGTCGGCCATGACGCGGGCCATGTTGCGGCGCACGCCCTTCAGCGGTTCCGGCTGGCCCTTGGCGACCACGCCCGGCGGCTGGGTGCGCATCGGCTTGCCGGCGGCGGACAGCGGAGTGCGGGCTTCGCTCTGCACCGGGGCAGGTACCTGCGCCGGGGCCGGCGCGGCATACGCGGCGGCAACCGGTGCCGGGGCGGCGCCGAGTTTGGCGGTGCCGTTGGCGGCGGCCTGCTTGACGTCGGCCATGGTCACCGCGCCATCGGTGCCGGTAGCGGCCACGCGGCTCAGGTCCACGCCCAGCTTGCGCGCCATCGCACGCACGGCCGGCACGGCCTTGACGCCACCGACGGCCAGCGCCTGCTCGGCGTGCACGGCATTGGAGCTCTGCATCGCGCCGACCACGGTACCGGCGTCATCGCGCTCGGCTGCGGCGGGCTTGGCGTCCTCGGCGGCAACCGGAGCGGCCGCAGCCGGCAGCGGCGGCGGGGTCGGTGCGGCAGCCGCCGCCGCCGGTGCGGCGTGACCATGGCTGTGGCCGGTGTCCTGGCCATCGGCGCGCTGCGGCAGGTTCGGGTCCAGTTCGAAGCTGGCCAGCACCGAACCGGTCGGGATGATGTCGCCGGCAGCGCCGGACAGCTTCAGCACCTTGCCGGAGAACGGCGAGGGCACTTCCACCACGGCCTTGGCGGTCTCCATCGACACCAGCGGCTCGTCCAGCTTGATCACATCGCCTTCCTTGACGAACCACTCGACGATGGTCGCGTCCGGCAGGCCTTCGCCCAGGTCGGGCAGGTTGAAGTTCTTGGTCTGGCTCATTTGCAGTTCTCTTCCAGCAGTTCCAGTTCGCGGGCCGGCAGCCAACCCGTCGCGCCATTGGCGCGCTCGGACCACCACCACCCGCCGTGTTCGTGATGAAGCTTCACCATCTCGCCGCTTTCCACATCCAGCTCGCGGGCGTCGTAGTCGCACAGGGCTTCGGCGCGACCCTCGTCCAGCAGCTGCAACCAGGCGATGGGCGCCCATCCAGCGCGCCCATCGTTGGTGCGTACCCAGGCAAACGCCGGCCATTCCTCGTCACGTACACCTACTTCGACGATCTGGCCGGTGTGGAACCGGAGCGGGTTGGGATACTGGCTGCGGTAAGCCCCCAGAAGGCGGGCCCGCATGTCAGCCGGCCGCCACCGCGCGCTTGGCCGCCGCCACGATCCGCTCAACGCTCGGCAGGTACTTCATTTCCAGGCGGAACAGCGGAATGTGGGTGTCGTAGCCAGTGACGCGCTCGACCGGGGCCAGCAGGTCGTAGATCGATTCCTCGGCCAGGCGCGCGGCGATCTCGGCGCCGAAGCCCGCGGTCTTCGGGGCCTCCTGCACGATCACGCAGCGGCCGGTCTTGGCCACCGATTCGGCGATGGTGGCGAAGTCCAGCGGGCGCAGCGTGGCCACGTCGATGACTTCGGCACTGATGCCTTCGCCGGCCAGCTTGTCGGCCGCTTCCAGTGCTTCCTTCACCTGCGCGCCCCAGGTCACCAGGGTCACGTCGGTGCCGTCGCGCAGCACGAAGCAGACGTCCAGCGGCAAGGCTTCGCCGTCGTTGACGACCACTTCCTTGTACTGGCGATAGATGCGCTTGGGCTCCATGTAGATCACCGGATCCGGTTCGCGGATCGCGGCCAGCAGCAGGCCGTACGCACGCTGCGGCGACGACGGCAGCACCACGCGCAGGCCCGGCACGTTGGTGAAGATCGCCTCGTTGGCTTCGCTGTGGTGTTCCGGCGCGCGGATGCCACCGCCCCACGGCACGCGCAGCACCATCGGGCAGTGCAGGCGGCCACGCGTGCGGTAACGCAGGCGTGCGGCGTGGCAGACGATATGGTCGACCATCGGGTACATGAAGCCATCGAACTGGGCTTCGGCCACCGGCTTCATGCCTTGTGCGGCCAGGCCGATGGTCAGGCCGGCGATGGTGGTTTCGTCCAGCGGGGTGTCGAGGATGCGGTCCGAGCCGAAGCGCTGCTGCAGGCCGGCAGTGGCGCGGAACACGCCGCCGTTGACGCCCACGTCCTCGCCAAGCACCAGCACCGACGGATCGTGTTCCAGCTCCCAGGCCAGCGCCTGGGTGATGGCTTCGATGAGGGTGATCGGGGTGGTGGTCATGCTGTCATCTCCGCGCGCGACTGCAGCGCTGTCGGCGGCGTTGGTATGCGCGCCGGGCGCGCCGTTCTTGATCTCATCCATGGCGCTTCTCCAGGGCGATCGCCTGGGCACGCTGGGCCAGCAGGTCCGGCGGCGGATCGGCATACAGGAAGTCGAACATCGCCTCGACCGGCTGCACCGGCGTGTTGAGGTACAGGTTCACTTCCTCGTCCACGCGCGCGCCGCACTCGGCGGTCCAGGCGGCTTCTTCTTCCTCGCTCCACACCCCGGCGTTGATCAGGTACTTGCGCAGGCGCAGCATCGGCTCGCGCTGCCAGGCATCCTTCACTTCGGCATCGTCGCGGTAGCGGCGCGCGTCATCGGCGGTGGTGTGGTCGGACAGGCGGTAGGTCATCAGTTCCAGCACGGTGCCACCGTCGCCGGCCAGCGCACGTTCGCGCGCCTGTTCCATTGCCGCCAGCACCGCGATCAGGTCGTTGCCGTCCACCTGCAGGCAGTGCAGGCCGCCTGCCAGGCCCTTCTGCGCCAGCGTTTCGGCACCGGTCTGGGCCGAACGCGGCACCGAGATGGCCCAGCCGTTGTTGACGATGCATAGGATCAGCGGCAGCTTGTAGGCGCCGGCCGAGTTCAGTGCCGCGTAGAAGTCGGTCTTGGAGCTGCCACCGTCGCCGCACACGGCCACGGCGATCTGCGGTTCCTTGTTGAGCTTGAACTTCAGCGCGGCACCTGCCGCATGCAGGCACTGGGTGGAAATCGGCACGCAGAACGGGAAGTCCTTGGCCGCGTTGCCGCCGTAATCGTTGCCGCGTTCGTCGCCGCCCCAGTACATCAGCACGTCGTGCGGGCGCACGCCACGCATGAACATCGCGCCATACTCGCGGTACGAAGGCGCGAACACGTCGTCCTTCTGCATCGCCGCGCCGATACCCACGTGCGCGGCTTCATGGCCCAGGCAGGCGGCATAGGTGCCGAGCTTGCCGGTGCGCTGCAGCGCGATGGATTTGCTGTCGAACGTGCGTACGAACAGCATCTGCTTGAACAGCGGTACCAGGACCTTGGGGTCGCGCAGCGACGCGGGCAGGTCGTCACGGACGAGCGTGCCGTCCGTGTCCAGATACTGCAGGTATTCGATCTTGAATTCAGCGGCAACCGTCATTGCGTACTGCACCTTCGACAGAGAAGTTACAAATGATATGAATCGCCATGTTAAGGAACGCGTACGGAATAGCCTTCCTGCGCCGCAACACGGAGATTCCCCGTTTTACCCCTGCCGGCGGGTGGGGGGCCAATAACAACAACGTATTCAGTCGTTGCTGCAAAGCATCAGAATACGCCTCTGGCTGACTGCCGGTACAACGGCGCGGACGGTTCCACGCGCAGGCCGGTGGTCGGCCGATGCTCCACGGCCAGCCGCACGCCCCGGTATGGACCGGGCGGCTGCCAGCGCGGCGGCAACGCGCTACCCTTGCCGCCCCCGATCTGGTCCCGCCCATGTCCGTCGACAACAACCAACGCGATCTCGAAGCCGGCATCCACACCGACCTGCAGGGACGCCTGACCTACGGCGGCTACCTGCGGCTGGACCAGCTGCTCAGCGCGCAGCAGCCGCTGTCCAGCCCGCCGCACCATGACGAGATGCTCTTCATCATCCAGCACCAGACCTCGGAGCTGTGGCTGAAGCTGCTGGGCCATGAGCTGCGTGCCGCAATCGGCTTCCTGCAGCGCGATGAAGTCTGGCAGTGCCGCAAGGTGCTGGCGCGCAGCAAGCAGGTGCTGCGCCAGCTGACCGAGCAATGGTCGGTGCTGGAAACGCTGACCCCGTCCGAGTACATGGGCTTCCGCGACGTGCTGGGCCCGTCGTCGGGCTTCCAGTCGCTGCAGTACCGCTACATCGAGTTCCTGCTGGGCAACAAGAACGCGCAGATGCTGCAGGTGTTCGAGCATGACCCGGCCGGGCAGGCGCAGCTGCGCACCGTGCTGGAGGCGCCCAGCCTGTACGAGGAATTCCTGAAGTACCTGGCCCGCTTCGGCCATGCCGTGCCGGCGGTCTACGAGGCCCACGACTGGACCCAGCCACACGTGGCCGACGACGCATTGCAGCCGGTCTTCGAGCGCATCTACCAGGACACCGACCGCTACTGGCGCGAGTATGCGCTGTGCGAGGACCTGGTGGACCTGGAGACGGCTTTCCAGCTGTGGCGATTCCGACACATGCGCACCGTGATGCGGGTGATCGGCTTCAAGCGTGGCACCGGCGGTTCGTCCGGCGTGGGCTTCCTGGCCAAGGCGCTGGAACTGACCTTCTTCCCCGAACTGTTCCAGGTGCGCACCAGCCTGCAGGCCGCGCCCCCGGCAGCGCTGGGCTGATCCCCATTCAGCTTGGTTCCCGGCCCGCGGCTGGATCGTTTCAGATGCAAGTTCAGGGAGCAGGCTGCCACCTGCCTCAAACGGCGTGTATTTGACGTGAACGCCAGAAGTCGGTGATCCTCGCGCGTTGCTCCAACTGCACAGCGGACGTGCTCGTCATCCACCGAACCAGGAAATCCGCATGAGCGTAAACGCCACTGCGAACACCCCAGAGCCGGCACTGCCGGACTTCAAGACCACGCTGGGCCACCCGCGCCCGTTGTGGATGCTGTTCATGACCGAGTTCTGGGAACGCTTTGCGTTCTACGGCATCCGCTGGGCGTTGGTGCTGTACATCGTTGCCCAGTTCTACAACGGCAGCGCTGCCGGTGAAGGCGACGCCAGCCGCATCTATGGCGCCTACCTGGCCCTGGTGTACGCCGCGGCCATCTTCGGCGGCTACGTGGCCGACCGGGTACTGGGCTACCAGCGCTCGATCCTGACCGGCGCGATCATCATGGCCGCCGGCCTGTTCATGATCTCGCTGCCGCAGGAGCACATCTTCAAGCTCGGCCTGGCCACGATCATCGTCGGCAACGGCCTGTTCAAGCCCAACATCTCGACCATGGTCGGCAAGTTGTACGGCCTGAAGGACGAGCGCCGCGATTCGGGCTTCACCATCTTCTACATGGGCATCAACATCGGCGCGATGATCGCCCCGGTGCTGACCGAGTACCTGGCCCGCAAGGTGTTCGGTACCGATGCGATGCCGTCCTACAAGGTCGTGTTCATCGCCTCGGGCGTAGGCATGCTGATCTCGCTGGTGTGGTTCTACATCGGTCGTGCCGGCCTGAAGGGCATCGGCGCACCGCCGGCCGGCGCGGAAGGTTTCGGCCGCATCATCATGGTGCTGGCCGGTGCCGTGGTCGCCATCCCGGTCGCTTACTTCCTGCTGGCCACCGGCGCCACCGCGCTGGCCTGGATCCTGGGCGCGATGTTCACCGCGCTGGCCGTACTGCTGCTGGTCGAGGGCATCCGCGAAGGCAAGGTGCAGCGCGACCGCGTGATCGCCATGCTGATCATCTTCGCCTTCAACGTGATGTTCTGGATGTTCTTCGAGCAGGCCGGCAGCTCGTTCACCTTCCTGGCCGAGAACATCGTCAACCGCCAGTTCGGCAGCTGGACCTTCCCGACCGCGTGGTTCCAATCGGTCAACTCGGTGGCGATCATCACCCTGGCCCCGGTCATCGCCTGGATCTGGGTGGCGATGGGCCGCGCCAATCCGTCCATCCCGCGCAAGTTCGGCCTGGGCCTGCTGTTCAACGGCGCCGCCTTCGCGCTGCTGATGTTCGCCCTGTCGCAGATGGTGGTGGACGGCAAGATCCCGTTCTGGACCCTGTTCATGGTCTACGTCATCCAGTCGGTGGGCGAGCTGTGCCTGTCGCCTATCGGCCTGTCGATGGTGACCAAGCTGGCCCCGGTGCGCTTGGTCGGCTTCGGCATGGGCGGCTGGTTCCTGTCCACCGGCATCGGCAACAACCTGTCGGGCATCTTCGCTGGTGTGGTCAGTGGTGAAGGCGGCATGACGGTCGAGTCGGCCCTGAAGGGGTATACCTTCGGGTTCTGGGCCCTGATCGGCTCCGGCGTGGTGCTGTTCCTGATCGCCCCGCTGATCAACAAGCTGATGCACGGCGTCAAGTAATGAAGCGAGGGTAGAAGGCATGCGCAGCAAGCTCGGTGGTGCAATGGTGGTGGTCTGTGCGGCGCTGATCGGCGCCTGTTCCCAACCGCAACCGCCTGCCACCGCCGAGCCCACGCAGCCCCTGGATACCCGGCCCACCGAGCCACCGGTCGCTGACCCCAGCGAACCGGTGGCCTCGGGCAACACCCCGGTGGCGGCGGACATTGCCGCCATCGCCGGGCTCGGCGCGCAGTTCGACCCGGCGCGCGACCCCGCCGATGACCTGGCCACCGCCAAGGTGGAAGCCCAGCGCGGCAAGAAGCGCATCCTGCTCGAGATCGGCAACGCCGCCTGCGATCGCTGCCGGGCGCTGGACGAAATGGTCGAGGGCAACGGCGACCTGCGCCGCTTCCGCGACGCCCACTACGTGTGGGTGAAGGTCAACGCCAGCGACGAACAGCCCAACACCGCCTTCTTCGCCCAGTTCCCGGTGATGGAGCGCGACTACCCGCACCTGCTGGTACTGGACGCCGATGGCAGCCTGCTGGTCTCGCAGGCCACCGGCGAACTGCGCAGGGGCGAAGCCTTCCAGCCTGCGCGGGTGAGCGCGTTCCTCAAGCAGTGGGCACCTGACAAACCGGAATAGGGTAGTGCCGGCCGTTGGCCGGCATGCTCTGGTGGGTGCCGACCGCTGACCGCCTACCCCGGTGGGTGCCGACCGCTGACCGCCATCCCCGGTGGGTGCCGACCGCTGACCGCCATCCCCGGTGGGTGCCGACCGTTGGTCGGCACAGAAGTGCATCCACGCATGGCGTGGATCTACTGTGGTTGCGGTCACATTCCCGGAATCGGCATCTCAATATCGCCACGCACGCGCCGTTACCGGCAAGGACTTCAGTCGACGCCCCGTCGACGCAACCTACCGGAACGCCCATGCACAGCGACCACGCCGAACGATTGCCCGAACCTGCCAGCCACCTGGCCGAGGGTGGGGCAGGCGAGGGCGTGACTTTGCCGGCGCAGGAATCCCTGTTGGACGACGCCGGCACCGGCGAGGACACCGTCGAACTGGCCCCGCCCCGCCACCGCCTGCCGCAGATCGCGTTGCCCGACAACGTGGTGCTGAAGGGCGCGGTACAGAAGCTGGTCGAGCAGAAGGCGCGGCTTGATGCGCTGGCGGCCGAGGGCCAGCTGGCCGGGCTGCTGCCGCCGGAATGGCAGGGCCATGGCGCGCGCGCGATCGAGCTGTCCACCTTCATCCAGGGCGTGCTGCCGTTCCTGCAGACCGGGGAGCGTGGCGAAACCGCGCCTGCCCGTCTGCCGGTGCGGCACGTGCTGGGGGATGACAGCCGATGGGGCCTGGAGGATGTCACCGAGCCGAAGTCGTTGGCGTGGTACCTGGCCAGTGACGAGCGCGCCACGGCGGGCAGCAAGGACGTGGCGGAGGCGTACCTGGTGGGTGCGCTGGGCCTGGCGTGGATGCAGGAAGGGCGCAGCCGCCCGGGCTTCCTGCGTGCGATGGGCCAGGACAGTCTGGCGGCGCGGGTGACCATGCTGGGTTATCCGCCCGCCAACGAACTGGCGCTGTACAACGTCACCGCGCATGGACAGCCGCAGATCTGGTGCGTGCATGGCCGCCGCCGCATGCGCCCGCTGGTGGCGCCGTGGCTGAGCGTGCCGCTGCTGACCGCTTACGGCGTGCCGGCCCCGGTGGCGTGGCCGTCGAGCTTCCCACCGGTGGAGGCCGTGGCCGAACTGCTGGCGACCGTCCGCCCGGGGCGCGCGCTGCCGGAAGTGGATCTGGGCAAGGTAGTGGCGAAGATCGCCGAGGATGCCGCGTCCGACGCCTGGCAACCGGTCAGCCTGCTGCAGCTCAATACATGGTCACCGCGCTGGCATTTCTTCCTGGGCACCTTCGTCGGCCTGCCGTCGCTGCTGCTGGTGGCTGCGGCGCTGGCGCTGCCCGGGGCCGTCGAAGCCGCCACGGTTGCCGCCTCGCTGGGCTTCGCCGGCGGCGCCATCGCAGCACTGGCCGTGCCGTGGATCCACGCACGGCGCAAGCACCTGAGCTGAAAAAAGGGGACGGAGGGGATTAAGTCGTAATGAGCACAGGTGTGCCTGAAACGACTTAATCCCCTCCGTCCCCTTTTTCTTTCAGACCCCTTCGCCCATCCGCTCCAGGCCTTCGCCGGCCAGGCGCAGGATCAGCTTTTCCAGCACCTGCTCTTCCTCCTCGCTCAGCACCGACATCAGCTTGCGGGTGATCTCGATCACCATCGGCGCGATGGTCTCGTACACCTCGAAACCGGCGGCCGACAGCGCCAGTACCGAGCGGCGGCGGTCGTCGCCATGCGTCTCGCGCTTGATGAAGCCGCGCTCCAGCAGGCGGGCCACGGCGCGGCTGACCGCCACCTTGTCCATCGCCGTGCGGTCGGAGACCTCGCTGGCCGAGGAGCCCGGGTACAGCGCCAGGATGGTGATCACCCGCCACTCGGGGATCGCCAGACCGTAACGATCGCCGTACAGCTTGGCGATGTTGCCGCTGACCCGGTTGGACAGCACGCTCAGCCGATACGGCAGGAACTGTTCCAGGTCGAGCAGGACGTGCGAGGCACGCAGGCGGGTCGAAACGGGATCGGCGGGGCTCATGTTGCGGTGCACCTTGCTGGTGGTTTCAAGTGTAACTATAAGGGGTGGGTCCAGACCCTGCATTCTCGCCGGGTCCCTACCTGCCCGCACCTGGTTTGTACCGATGCGGTACCGATTCGGAGCCACGCCATGAATACCGCAGTCCCGACCGCCTCGCATCCCAACCCCGGCATGCAGGTCACCACCTTCGAGAACCCGATGGGCATCGACGGCTTCGAGTTCGTCGAATTCGCCGCCCCGGCCGGCCGTGGCCAGGAGCTGCACGAGTACTTCCGGAAGATGGGCTTCAGCGCGGTGCTCAAGCACAAGCAGCGTCCGATTACCGTCTATCGCCAGGGCGACGTCAACTTCCTGGTCAATGAAGACCCCGATTCGTTCGCGTCGGACTTCGCCGAAAAGCACGGCCCGTGCGCCTGTGGCTTCGCCATCCGCTTCAAGAAGCCGGGCCAGGAGGTCTACCAGACCGCGCTGGGCAACGGTGCCGAAGCCATCGCCTTCAAGGCGGACAGCAAGGCGGTCAGCGCCCCGGTCATCAAGGGCATCGGCGATTGCATGCTGTACCTGGTCGACCGCTACGGCGCGGCCGGCAGCATCTACGACGGCGACTACGAGCCGATCGCCGGCGCCGACCTGCACCCGGTGGGCTTCGGCCTGACCTTCATCGACCACCTGACCCACAACCTGTACTTCGGCAACATGCAGCAGTGGTCGGATTACTACGAGCGCCTGTTCAACTTCCGCGAGATCCGCTACTTCGACATCAAGGGCCTGAAGACCGGCCTGGTGTCCAAGGCGATGACCGCGCCCGATGGCATCGTGCGCATTCCGCTGAACGAATCTTCGGACCCGAAGAGCCAGATCAACGAGTACCTGGACGCGTACAAGGGCGAGGGCATCCAGCACATCGCCTGCTTCACCGAGAACATCTACGAGACCGTCGAAGCAATGCGCGCGCAGGGCGTGGACTTCCTGGATACGCCGGAGACCTACTTCGAGGTGATCGACCAGCGCGTGCCGAACCACGGTGAAGACGTGCCGCGCCTGGCCAAGAACAAGATCCTGATCGATGCCGATCCGGAAACCCACCAGCGCAAGCTGCTGCAGATCTTCACCCAGAACTGCATCGGCCCGATCTTCTTCGAGATCATCCAGCGCAAGGGCAACGAAGGCTTCGGCGAAGGCAACTTCACCGCGCTGTTCGAGAGCATCGAGCGCGACCAGATCCGCCGCGGCGTGCTGTAAGGTCTGCAGGCAATGTCGGCTTCCGGTCGACATTGCCTGTCCGAATGGTAGTGCCGGCCGCTGGCCGGCAATCTCTGGAGTTCCCATGTCCCCCGCCATCACCGCCCGCGGCTACCAGTCCGGCTTCGGCAACGAATTCGCCACCGAGGCCGTCGCCGGCGCGCTGCCGGTCGGACAGAACTCACCGCAGAAGGTGGCCCACGGCCTGTACGCCGAACAGTTGACCGGCACCGCCTTCACCGCGCCGCGCGGCAGCAACCGCCGCAGCTGGCTGTACCGGATCCGCCCGGCGGTGGCCCATGGCGAGTTCACCCCCTTCGCGCAGTCGCAGCTGCAGTGTGATTTCGGCGCTCAGCCGGCCTCGCCGAACCAGCTGCGCTGGAGCCCGCTGCCGCTGCCGGAGCTGCCGACAGATTTTGTCGAAGGCCTGTACACGATGGGTGGCAACGGCTCGCCCGATGCGCATGCCGGCGTGGGCATCCACCTATACGCTGCCAACCGCGACATGGTCGGCCGCTACTTCTACGACGCCGACGGCGAGCTGCTGATCGTGCCGCAGCTGGGCGCGCTGCGCCTGCTGACCGAGCTGGGCGTGATCGAGATCGAGCCGCAGCAGATCGCGGTGATCCCGCGCGGCGTGCGCTTCCGCGTTGAACTGCCCGATGGCCCGAGCCGTGGCTACATCTGCGAGAACTACGGTGCGCTGCTGAAGCTGCCCGACCTCGGCCCGATCGGATCCAACGGCCTGGCCAATCCGCGCGACTTCGAAACCCCGCATGCGGCGTTCGAGGATGTGGATGGCGACTTCGAACTGATCGCCAAGTTCGAAGGCCGCCTGTGGCGTGCACCGATCGACCATTCACCGCTGGACGTGGTGGCCTGGCACGGCAATTACGCGCCGTACCGCTACGACCTGCGTCGCTTCAACACCATCGGTTCGATCAGCTACGACCACCCGGATCCGTCGATCTTCCTGGTGCTGCATTCGCCCAGCGACACCCCGGGCACCAGCAACATGGACTTCGCGATCTTCCCGCCGCGCTGGCTGGTGGCGCAGAACACCTTCCGTCCGCCGTGGTTCCACCGCAACATCGCCAGCGAGTTCATGGGCCTGGTGCATGGCGCCTACGACGCCAAGGCCGAAGGCTTCGTGCCGGGTGGCGCATCGCTGCACAACTGCATGAGCGGCCACGGCCCGGATGCGCCGACCTTCGACAAGGCCTCCAATGCGGATCTGTCGAAGGCCGATGTGATCAAGGACACGATGGCCTTCATGTTCGAGACCCGCGCGGTGATCCGCCCGACCGCACAGGCACTGGCCGCCGGCCACCGTCAGGGCGACTACCAGCAGTGCTGGAACGGCCTGCGCAACAATTTCCGGTCGTCCCGCTAGCGTGGTGGGTGCCGACCGTTGGTCGGCACGATGCGCCGGAACCTGCGCTTACGCCACCTCGGCGAAGGCGTCGCAATGCTCCCGCGGCAACGCCTCCAGCAGGCGCTGGCGCACGCGCTGGCAATAGCCATCCGAAGTCAGCGCGGGCAGCAGCTGCATCGCCGACTGCAGCCGCTGCAGCACCTCATCCTCCGCACGCGCCTGCTGCAGATCGCGGAACAGTGCCGCTGCCTGCGGATGCCGCTGCATTTCCAGGATACCCAGCAGGTAGATGCGCGCTGCCACCAGCGAACGGCGACGTTCGACCGGCGTGGCGCTGGCGTTCGTTGGCACCTTCACCAGCGCCGCATTGGCCGGTTCGGCAGCGGCGTGAGGGGGTGCCGCCGCCGTTGCCGTGCCGGTCGCCAGATAGCCCGCCTGCACCAGCTGGATGACCATCGCCGGCGCATCCTGTCCAAGCAGACCGGTCAGGTCGGCGACGGTACGCTGGCCGTCGCACAGGATCAGCAGCCGGCGCTGGCGCATGTCCAGCGGCGCGCGGTGGGCCTGCAGCGCGGTTCGGGCGAGATCGGTCTTGCGCGGTTGCATGGAAGGGACGGCCAGATCGGTGCTCGCCGAGCCTGAACGAGGGCGATGAAACCGCGATGACAATGCAGCGCCTGCACACCGGATGGGTTAGCGTGCAGCCATCTTCGTGCCAGGGAACCGCACCGATGAAGCACCTCCCGATTGCTGGTCTGTTGCTCCTTTCGCTCGCCGCCTGCGGTGCGGGCCCCGACAAGCAGGGGGCGGCCGGTAGCGGCAGCGACACCCCGGCCGAAACCGCCTCGGCGACCGGGCCAGCGCAGTCGGCCGATCCTGATCTGGCAACCCGCCCCGCCAACGACCTTCGCGAGGACAGTCCCGCGCGCCTGGATGGCTTCGGCGGCGCCGCGCTGGGCGCCGGCATCGCCGAGGTCCGCAGTGGCTTCGGCACGCCGCTGCAGGGTCTGGGCGCCGATGCGGCCGGCAAGCCGCTGCCGGCTGACGACAGCAACGACGGCTGCTACTTCCTGCGCCCGCAGGATGCCGAAGAGCCGCGCCTGATGATCGAAGGCCGCAAGCTGGTGCGCTACGACGTGCGCAGCGCCGCCATCACCGCACCAGGCGGCGGCAAGGTCGGCATGACCCTGGGTGAGCTGCAGGTGCTGTACCCGGAGCGGGCCGATGTCGGCCCTGACAAGTACGACGAGAAGGCCCAGCACCTGCGCGTGCGCCCGGCGCAGGAGGGTGGTGCGGTCATCGACTTCGCGCTCGGCGCTGATGGTCGGGTCAGTGCCTGGCGCGTCGGCAAGACCCCACAGGTCGATTACGCCGAAGGCTGTGGCTGATCCTTGATCCACCGCCGAGCCATGCGCTCGGGCCACGCGTAGAATCGCGCCACCACCGCTGGGGGAGTGCTCGATGATCGCCATTGCCATTGCCTGGTTCCTGCTCGGCCTGCTGCTGCTGGCGCTGGGCGGGGACTCCATCGTCAAGGCCGTGTCCGGCCTGGCCCAGCGTTTCGGGGCCAGCCCATTCACTGCCGGGCTGCTGCTGCTCGGGGTGGCCACCTCGTTGCCGGAGCTGGCAGTCAACGCGCGCGCGCTGGCGGTGGGCCAGCCAGAACTGGCGCTGGGCAATGCGGTCGGCAGCAGCATCACCAACCTGGGCCTGACCCTGGCCGTGGCGGCCATGGCTGCGCCCCTGCTGCTGCGCGCGCGCCTGCAGACGGTGCTGTGGTGGTCGCTGCTGGCGGCAGGTGTGCTGCTGATCCTGTTCGGGCTTGATGGCGGCCTGGCACGTTGGGAGGGCGGCATACTGCTGGCCGGCTTCATCGTGGTGCAGGTGCTGCTGCTGCGCCGTGGTCGCAGCGAGAGCGCGGAGGTGCAGGTGGCCATCGCCGAGTCCGCACTGAGCCGCACCAGCCTGCCGTTGAACGTGCTGCGCGTGCTGATTGCCGCGTTGACGCTGTACTGGGGCGCGCGCCTGGTGGTGGGCGCCGCCGCCGACTTTGGCGTCGCCCTGGGTTGGACGCCGCTGCTGGTCGGCCTGCTGCCGGTGGCGATCGGTACCGCACTGCCGGAAGTGGCCACCGCCATCGCCGCCGCGCGTCGCGGGCATGGCGACATGGTGCTGGGCCACGTGCTGGGTTCCAGCGTGGTCAACCTGCTCCTGGTGATCGGTGCGATGGCCGTGCTGCAGCCGCTGGCGCTGCCGGCCTCGTTCGTGCGCCTGGAACTGCCGGCGCTGCTGGCGTTCGCGCTGGTGCTGTACCCGATGCTGCGTGGCGACCTGAAGATCAGCCGCGGCGAAGGTGTGATCCTGCTGGTCGCGTTTGTCGGCTGGTTCGTGCTGGAACTGCTGCTGGTCGGCGCACCGGCGCTGTAGAGCCGAGCCCATGCTCGGCTGCTGTTCGTGCCGACCAGCGGTCGGCACCTACGGGGCGTCACATTGCCGGCCAGCGGCCGGTTCTACCGGTTCTGCGTGGTTTCTTCTTCCCGCACCGGCTCCGGCGGTGGCAGCTGCTCCTCGGCGGCACGTTCGTTGCCCGGCAGGGTGGGGCGGGTCTCCATCAGCAGCGACAGCGCGGCCTTGGCCATCATGTGCGCGCTGATCGGTGCGGTGATGAACAGGAACACGGTGATCAGCAGCTCGCGCGGCTGCGGGTCCTGGCCGAGGAAGATGTGGTAGCAGACCGAGCACACCAACACGCAGCCCACGCCCAGCGTGCTGGCCTTGGTCGGCGCGTGCAGGCGCTTGAAGAAGGTCGACAGCTTCACCAGGCCCAGTGCGCCCACCAGGATGAAGAAGCAGCCGAACAGCAGCAGGATCGACAGGCCGATCTGGATGGCAGTGATCATTCGACGATGTCCCGGCGCAGCACGAACTTGCTCAGCACCACGGTGCTGCCGAAGCCGAGCATGGCGATGATCAACGCCGCCTCGAAGTAGATCGGTGAATTGAGGTACATGCCGAACAGCATCAGCTCGGCGATCGCGGTCACCGACAGGGTGTCCAGTGCGAGGATGCGGTCGGGCACGGTCGGCCCGCGCAGCAGGCGCCAGGTGGCCAGCAGCATGGCCAGGCCGACCACGTGCATGCACACCACCAGGGTGGTCTGGATGACTTCAAAACCGGTCATGGGAAGATCTCCATCAACGGCGCCTCGTAACGGCGCTTGATCGTATCGATCAGGTCCTGTGGATCCTCCAGGTGCAGCACATGCACCAGCAGGAACTTGCGGTCGTCGCTGAGCGCGGCCGAGACCGTGCCCGGGGTCAGGGTGATCATGCTGGTCAGCGCGGCGATGCCGTGGATGTTGGCGATGTCCAGCGGCAGCCAGATGAAGCCCGGGTGGATGTTCTTTTCCGGGCCCAGCACCTGCAGGGCGACGCGGATGTTGGACATCAGGATGTCCCACAGGGTCACGCACACCAGTCTGGGCAGCGGCCGCAGGGTGCCGATGCGCGCGAACTCGCGGTCCAGGCGCGCGGCGAACAGCGGCACCACCACGCCCAGCACCAGCCCCAGCACGATCTGGCCGAGGGTGAAGCTGTCGGACATCAGCAGCCAGAACGCCACCACCATGATGCTGAGCATCGGCGAGGGAATCAGGCGACGGAACAGGGAGTGCTGGGCAGTCATGGCTGGCGGATCTCCGGCGTGGTCGCGCGCAGCTGCTGCACGTACTCGCTGGGATGCAGCAGCTGTGCGGCGGTGGCGTCGGTGTAGCGCATCAACGGTGCAGCGGCCAGGGCCATGCCGATGCCGTAGGCCAGCAGCAGGCAGGCGGCGTAGAGCTCTACCCGGCGCAGGGGAGCCTTGCGCGGCTTCGGTGCTTCTGGATCGACCGGTGGCACGCGCCAGAACAGGCGGATGCCGCCGCGGGTCAGGCCCATGATCACCAGCAGGCTGCTGACCAGCACGGCGGTCCAGACCGGCCCGGTGTACTGCGCCGGCATGCCGGCCAGCAGCGCGGCCTTGGCCAGGAAGCCGGACAGTGGCGGCAGGCCGGCCACCGACACTGCCCCGATCAGGAACAGCACCGCTGGGGTTTCCTTGCCCGGCATCGGTGCCACCACTTCCTTGCGGTCGCTGGCACCGCCGCGACGACGGCGGATCAGGTCGGCGATCAGGAACAGCGCGGCGGCGACGAAGCTGCTGTGCGGCAGGTAGTACAGGCCCGCTGAGAGTACCTGCGGCGTGCCCACCGAGAAGGCGATGAACAGCGTGGCCGCCGACACGATCACCAGGTACGAGATCAGGACGCGCAGGCGGGTCGCGGCCAGTGCACCCAGGCCACCGAGCACCAGCGTCGCCACGCCGGCCCACAGCAGCCAGTCGCGGCCATAGCCGGCCATCGCGCCTGCGTCATCGCCGAACCACAGCATCTGGATGCGCAGCACCGAGTACAGGCCGACCTTGGTCATGATCGCGAACAGCGCAGCCACCGCTGCTGGCGCACGCGAATAGGCTTCCGGCAGCCACAGGTACAGCGGCATCAGCGCGGCCTTGGCGCAGAACACCAGCAGCAACAGGCCCATCGTCGCCTTCACCAGGGTCAGCTGCGCCGGCGGTATTTCGGCGATGCGCTGCGACAGCTCGGCCATGTTCAGCGAACCCAGCGTGGCGTACAGCAGGCCCAGCGCGATCAGGAACAGGGTCGAGGCGGTGACGTTGAACACCACGTAGTGCAGGCCGATGCGCATGCGCAGGCCGCGGCCACCGCTGAGCAGCAGGCCGTAGGAGGCGATCAGCATCACCTCGAAGAACACGAACAAGTTGAAGATGTCGCCGGTCAGGAACGCACCGTTGAGGCCGACCAGCTGGAACTGGAACAGCGCATGGAAGTGCGGTGCGCGGCGGTCCCAGCCCGAGCAGGCGTGCAGCAGGCAGGGAATGGCCAGCAGCAGGGTGGTCAGCAGCATCCACGCCGACAGCCGGTCGGCCACCAGCGCGATGCCCAGCCGCGACGGCCAGTCGCCCAGCAGGTAGACATTGATGTCACCGCCCGCGGTCGACGCGAACAGCAGGCCCACCGCCAGCGCCAGCGCCGACAGCGCGGTCCACGCGACGGCGCGCTGCACCCTGGGGCCGTAGCGACGGTGTTCGACGAACAGCGACAGTGCAGCACCCAGCAGGGGAATCAGGATCGGCAGGATCACCAGGTGGTTCATGCGCGGTCCTCGCCCTGGCGCGGCGGCACGCGCTCATCCTGCAGGTCATCGTCGGGCTCGTGGGCGTCCACATGGTCGCTGTGGTTGTCGCTGCGGCTGCGCATGGCCAGCACGATGCTCACTGCGGTCATCGCGAAGGCGATCACGATCGCGGTCAGCACCAGCGCCTGTGGCAGCGGATCGGTGTAGTTGCCGAGGTGGCTGTCCACGCCCTCCTGCAGCACCGGCGCCTTGCCCAGCACCACGCGGCCACCGGCGAAGATCAGCAGGTTGGTGGCGTAGGACAGGAAGGTCATGCCGAGAATCACATCGAAGCTGCGCGCGCGCAGCAGCAGGTAGATGCCGATGGCGGTCAGCACGCCGATCGCGGTCGCAAGGGCCAGTTCCATCAGTGCATCTCCCCGGTGCGGGCCGAACGGCGTTGCAGGTCGATCTCGCCCTTGCGGGCGGTGCGGGTACGCGACGGCTTGATCGTGCCCATCATCGACAGCATCAGCATCGCGCCGCCGAACACCACCAGGTAGACGCCGATGTCGAAACCGATCGCACTGGCCAGCGGCACGTCGCCGATCAGCGGCAGGTGCAGATCGAGGTGGCCGCTGGTGAGGAACGGCACGCCGAACAGCATCGAGGCACTGCCGCTGAGCAGGGCGATCAGCAGGCCCATGCCGATGCAGCGGATGTAGTCGAAGCCGAAGCGCGACTCCACCGATGCGGTGCCCTGGATCACGTACTGAATCAGCAGCGGCACCGCCAGCACCAGGCCGGCGATGAAGCCACCGCCCGGCGCGTTGTGGCCGCGCAGGAACAGGAAGATCGATACGGTCAGGGTCAGCGGGAACATGATCTGGGCCAGGTCGGCTGGTACCGGCAGCTTGATCGGAGGGCCGGGCATGATCTGCTCCGGTGCCATCCGCGTGCGCCGCAGCAGGGCATGCACCACCAGCGCGGCGATGCCGAACACGGTGATCTCGCCGAAGGTATCGAAGCCGCGGAAGTCGACCAGGATCACGTTGACCACGTTCTGGCCATAGGCCTCGGGCAGGGCACGGGCGAGCAGTTCGCCGGCCATGGTGTTCGGCGGCAGGGTCATCGCCGAATAGGCCAGCGCACCCAGGCCGGCGCCGGCGATGATCGCGATCACCGCATCGCGGCGCTTGCGCCAGCGCGGACGTTCCGGTCCGGACTGCGCCGGCAGGTAGTTCATGCCCAGCAGCATCAGCACCAGGGTGACCATCTCCACCAGCAGCTGGGTCAGGGCCAGGTCGGGTGCGGACAGGAACACGAAGGTCAGCGCCACCATCAGGCCGACGCCGCCGACCAGCAGCACCGCCAGCAGGCGCTGCTTGTAGATGCGCAGGGTGGCAACGGCGCAGGCCATCATCACCAGCCACAGCGCCCAGCCCAGCAGCGGGATCGGCTGCGGTTTGGTCCAGTTCGGCGAGGCCGGGTTGACGATGTAGGGCGCGGCGGCCACGGTGATGGCCACCAGCACCAGGCCCAGCAGCATGCGCTGCAGGCTGCCATTGGCGATGCCGTTGGTCAGGCGCATGGCCAGTGCGGACACGGCATCCAGCTGCGCATGGAACACATTGCGGCCAGTGCTGATGTTGGTCACGGCGTGCAGGTTGATCAGCTTGCGCAGGCCGAAGTACAGCGCCACGCCGCCGATCACGCCGATCGCGCTCATCGCCAGCGGCAGGTTGAAGCCGTGCCATACCGCCAGGCTGTACTCGGGCATGGCACTGCCGAGGATCGACGCCGCAGCGGCATGCAGCACCGGCGCCACGGTCAGTGCCGGGGCGATGCCTACTGCCACGCAGATCACCACCAGCAGTTCCACCGGTACCTTCATCCAGCGCGGCGGCTCATGCGGCACGCGATCCAGGTCGTGCGGGCCGGGGCCAAAGAAGGTGTCGTGCACGAAGCGCAGGCTGTAGGCCACGCCGAACACGCCAGCCAGCAATGCGGCGATCGACACCGCCGTGCGCATGATCCCCGGGCCTCCGGCCGTGATCGCCTCGGCAAACAGCATTTCCTTGGACAGGAAGCCGTTGAGCAGCGGGATGCCGGCCATCGCCAGCGAGGCAATGATCGCCAGCGCGCTGGTGAACGGCATCAGCCTGCGCAGGCCGCCCAGCTTGCGCATGTCGCGGGTGCCGGTCTCATGGTCGATGATGCCGGCGGCCATGAACAGCGAGGCCTTGAAGGTGGCGTGGTTGAGGATGTGGAACACACCGGCCACCACCGCCATCGGCGTGGACAGGCCGAACAGCAGGGTGATCAGGCCCAGATGGGAAATGGTCGAGTAAGCCAGCAGGCCTTTCAGATCGTGCTGGAAGATCGCGTTCCAGGCGCCGATCAACAGGGTGATCGCACCGATGCCGCTGACCGTGTAGAAGAACAGGTCGCTGCCGGCCAGCGCTGGATGCAGGCGCGCCAGCAGGAACACACCGGCCTTCACCATGGTGGCCGAGTGCAGGTAGGCAGAGACCGGAGTGGGCGCGGCCATCGCGTGCGGCAGCCAGAAATGGAACGGGAACTGCGCGCTCTTGGTGAAGATGCCAGCCAGCACCAGGAACAGCGCGTACGGGTACAGCGCGCTGGCGCGGATCTGCTCGCCAGCGGCCAGCACCACGTCCAGGTCGAAGCTGCCGACGATGCGGCCGATCAGCAGCACGCCACCGAGCAGGGCCAGGCCGCCGCCGCCGGTGATCACCAACGCCATGCGCGCGCCTTCGCGTGCGTCCTGGCGGTGCGACCAGAAGCCGATCAGCAGGAACGAGCTGATGCTGGTCATCTCCCAGAAGATCATCAGCAACAGCAGGTTGCCCGACAGCACCATGCCCAGCATGGCGCCCATGAACAGCAGCAGGTAGCAGTAGAAGCGGTGCGCGTTGTCCTGCTGGCTCAGGTAGTAGCGCGCGTACAGCACCACCAGCGCGCCGATGCCGAGCACCAGCCCGGCGAACATCCAGGCCAGCCCGTCCAGGCGCAGGGTGAAGTCCAGGCCGATCTGTGGCAGCCAGGGCACCAGGGTGCGAACCACCTGGCCATCGAGCACCGCCGGGGTCAGCCAGCCGAGGATGGCCAGCCCGCCCAACGGCGCCAGCGCCGCCAGCCAGGCAGCAGTCGAGCGCGAACTACGGGGGAAGGCCGCAACAGCCGCTGCCATCAGGAACGGCAGGGCCAGCAGCAGGGGCAGGCTGGGGAGCATGCAGGGAATCCATGATTCACGAGCAGGTCAGGGAGAATAACAGGCTGCGAAATGTCGCTGAAACCCATCGAACAGCGATCAATTGCATGTAACGTCCGCTGATTCATATTTTCTGCGACGCAACATCGCGTTCCTGCGTGTTCTCCTCGCTTGCCCTCGGGGGACGCCCTACGCCCACGCAGGGAGACCGCAGGCCCTGTCGCACAGGGGCTGCCGTCGACGGGCGGGAAGTGGGGAGCGGATCACCGGCGCAGGCTGGCAGGGCCGTCGTGGAGTGCGGGTGACGGGATCTGCCCGTTCAGGAAACGACGGCCGCTGTCGGCCGCCGCCAGGTCAGTAGCGCCAGTCCAGCTTGCGGTAGAACTTGGCCATCACCCAGGCCGGGCCGATCAGCAGGTAGGTCAGGTCGGTCAGGAAGCTGGGCTTGCGGCCCTCGAATTTGTGGCCGATGAACTGCGCGATCCAGGCCACCACGAACACGCCCACCGCCAGCCAGCGCAGGGCCTGCAGGCCGATTTCGGCTTCCAGCAGGCGGCACAGGCAGCCGAACACGAAGAACTGGATGAGCATGCCGATGCCCAGCGGGCGCGACAGCTTGTTGTAGAAGCACCAGGCGCTGAACATCGCGAACGCCGACCAGATGCCGTACTGGAACCAGGTGATCAGCGGCGGCAGGCACCACAGCAGGGCCACCACCGACCACAGGATCGCCGGAACCGCCACCACGTGGATGCGCTGGTTGATCACATTGCGGTGGTCGTCGGAGTAGCTGGCGAAATAGCGGTCGATCGGCCGCGCAAGCTCGGTGGATGTCTGCATGCTGCGTTGCTTCCTCGGACAACGGTAGTGCCGGCCGCTGGCCGGCACTCCAGAGCATAGCCGAGTTCATGAGGTTGCCGGCCGGCGGCCGGCACTACCAGAGCCAGGCCATGCCTGGCTGCGGATTCGCCGAGGTTGCCGGCCAGCGGCCGGCACTACCCCTTCAGAGTGCCCCCGCCTGTCCGGCCGGGGGCGCAGGCGGATCAGTCGACGCTGATCCCGGCCAAGCGCTGCAGCGCCTCGGCGTACTTGGCGCGGGTGCGCTCGATGATCTCGCCCGGGATGGTCGGGCCCGGGGCGGTCTTGCCCCAGTCCAGCGTCTCCAGGTAATCGCGCACGAACTGCTTGTCGTAGCTCGGCGGGCTGGTACCCACTTCGTACTCGTCGGCCGGCCAGTAACGCGAGGAATCCGGCGTCAGCATCTCGTCCATGATGTACAGGCGGCCATCGGCGTCGGTACCGAACTCGAACTTGGTATCGGCCAGGAGGATGCCGCGTTCGCGGGCGTAATCGGCGGCGAACTTGTAGATGCGCAGGGTGGCGTCGCGCACGCGCTCGGCCAGGTCCGCACCGACCTGCTTCACCATCGCGTCGAAATCGATGTTCTCGTCGTGGTCGCCGACGGCGGCCTTGGTCGAGGGGGTGAAGATCGGCTCGGGCAGCTGCTCGGCCTGGCGCAGGCCGTCGGGCAGATCGATGCCGCTGACCTTGCCGGTGCGCTGGTAATCCTTCCAGCCGCTGCCGATCAGGTAGCCGCGGGCGATCGCTTCCACCGGCACCGGCTTCAGCTTGCGGGTGACCACCGCGCGCTTGGCATACAGGGCCGGGTCCACGCCTTCGGGCAGCACGCTGGCCACGTCGATGCCGGTCAGGTGGTTGGGCATCAGGTGCGCGGTCTTGGCGAACCAGAAGTTGGAGACCTGGCAGAGCATCTCGCCCTTGCCCGGGATCGGGTCGGGCAGGACCACGTCGAACGCCGACAGGCGATCGGTGGCCACCATCAGCAGGTAGTCGCCCGGCGGGGTCCCTGCAGGCAGCCGCTCGCGCGGGATATCGAACACATCACGCACCTTGCCGCGATGGCGCAAGGGCAGGCCGGGGAGATCGGATTGCAACAGCGTGGTTGGCACGGGCACTCCTGGGGCGTTGTCGATACGGCTGCCCAGCGGACCCGGCGGGCCCGCTGACCAGCGGGCGGCCTAGTGTAAAGCGGTCCGGGCCCGCTGTGACGTAAAATGAGCATCCATTTCGCCGGTCGACCCTGGGGCGCCATGCGCTGGTACGGAAAACTGCTCGGTTTCATCGCCGGGGCCCTGCTGTTCCGGCCCAATCCGCTGTTCGGCGCGGTAGTCGGCCTGTTGATCGGCCATGCCTTTGATTCGGACTGGTTCCGCCTGAACAAGGAGAACCCGTACCGGGAGCTGGGGCTGACCTCCGAGGCCACCGATGCCGAGATCGAGCGCGCCTACCGAAAGCTGATCTCGCAGTACCACCCCGACAAGCTTGGCGGCGCCGCCCCCGAGCTGCAGCAGCAGGCCGAGCAGAAGTCGCGGCGCATCAACGCCGCCTACGACCGCATCAAGACCCTGCGCAAGCGCTGATCCGACAGTCCCGCCTGCGGGCGGGAGAATCCTTTCCCCGTTCCGAAGGCCCCGGCCATGTCCAACTGCCTCATCGCCCCGTCCATTCTCTCTGCCAACTTCGCCCGTCTCGGCGAGGAAGTCGACAACGTCCTCGCCGCTGGCGCGGACTGGGTCCACTTCGACGTGATGGACAACCACTACGTGCCGAACCTGACCATCGGCCCGATGGTCTGCCAGGCGCTGCGCAAGCACGGCGTGACCGCGCCGATCGACGTGCACCTGATGGTCGAGCCGGTGGACCGCATCATCCCGGACTTCGCCGAGGCCGGTGCCACCTACATCAGCTTCCATCCGGAGGCGAGCCGCCACGTGCACCGCACCATCCAGCTGATCCGCTCGCTGGGCTGCAAGCCGGGCATCGTGCTCAATCCGGCCACCCCGGTGGACATCCTCGACTGGGTGCTGGATGACCTGGACCTGGTGCTGCTGATGTCGGTCAACCCGGGCTTCGGCGGCCAGGCCTTCATCCCCTCGGCGCTGGACAAGCTGCGCGTGGTGCGCAAGATGATCGATGCCAGCGGCAAGGACATCCGCCTGGAGATCGACGGTGGCGTGAAAGCCGACAACATCGGTGAGATCGCCGCCGCCGGCGCTGACACCTTCGTTGCCGGTTCGGCCATCTTCAACGCCAGGACCAGCTACCAGGACGTGATCGCGCAGATGCGCGCGAACGTTGCTGCGGCAAGGGGCTGAGCCATGGGTACGGTGGCCGTGTTGAACATCCGCCCGGCCACCGTGGCCGACGCTGGCCTGATCCTGCGCTTCATCCGCGAACTGGCCATCTACGAGAAGGCCGAGCATTCGGTGCAGACCGATGAGATCGGTATTGCCGAAAGCCTGTTCGGTGCCGATGCGACTGCCCGCGCGTTGATCTGCGAAGCCGACGGTGAGGCCATCGGCTATGCGGTGCATTTCTACAACTACTCCACCTGGCTGGGCCGCAAGGGCATCTACCTGGAAGACCTCTACATCAGCCCGGAGAAGCGCGGCGGCGGCGCCGGCAAGGCACTGCTGAAGTACATCGCCCGCCAGGCCGTGGCCGAAGGCTGCGGTCGTTTCGAATGGTCGGTGCTGGACTGGAACACCCCGGCCATCGAGTTCTACACCGCCGCCGGCGCAAAGCCGCAGGACGAGTGGACCGTGTACCGGCTGCAGGGCCAGGCGCTGCACGATTTCGCCAACGGTTGACGTGAAATGCATCCACGCATGGCGTGGATCTACGGCCGGCAAAAAAAAGGCCACGCCAATCACTGGCGTGGCCTCGCTGCATGCGTGGGAGGCTGATCCTGCCTCCATCCGTCGTCCCTGCTATGGACTCCCATTCTCCGGTAGCTGAATGACATCTGCGTGACATTCACCGCGGGAAAACAGCGCATTGCTAGCCTGTGCCACCGCATCCCTGGAAGCTCTGCATGACCACCCCGCGCTGGCGCCTGATCCTCAACGGCAAATCCGCCGGCAACGATGAGTTGCGCGACGCCGTCGGCCATTGGCGCGGACAGGGCGTGCAGCTGGAAGTGCGGGTGACCTGGGAAGACGGTGACGCCGAACGCTACGTGGCCGAGGCGATCGATCATGGCGTGGACGTGATCGTGGCCGCCGGTGGCGATGGCACGCTCAGTGCGGTGGCCGAGACACTGGCACATCGTGAGGAGCCGGCAGATGCGCTGCCCTCGCTGGCGCTGATTCCGATGGGGACCGCCAACGATTTCGCGACTGCTGCCGGCATTCCCACTGAGCCGAAGGAGGCCTTCGCCTTGATCGGGCAGGCGACGCCGCACGCCATTGACCTGTTGCGCGTGGACGCCGATGGCACGCAATGGTGGTGCGCCAATCTCGCCAGCGGTGGCTTCGGCACCCAGGTGACGGTGGAGACCGATGCCGGCCTGAAGAAGATGCTGGGCGGGCTGGCCTATGTGATCACCGGCATCGCCAAGCTGGGCCGCATCGAGCCGATCACCGCGCGCCTGTCCGGCCCGGATTTCGCCTGGGAAGGCGACTTCATCGCCCTGGGCATCGGCAATGGTCGCCAGGCCGGCGGTGGCCAGCAGTTGTGCCCGCAGGCCGTGATCGACGATGGGCTGCTGGATGTCACCGTGCTTCCGGAACTGGAGGGTGAGGTCACCGCCACGCTCGGCCAGATGCTGAAGTCGGGCACCCAGGCGGCGCTGGAACAGCTGGCCACGCGTGCGCGGCTGCCGTGGCTGCAGGTGGAGTCCGAGCGCCCGTTGACCCTCAACCTGGACGGCGAACCAGTCCAGGCCCGCCAGTTCCGCATCGCGTGCGTGCCGGGCAGGGTGCGCATGCACCTGCCGGTCGGTTGCCCGTTGCTGGCTGGGTAGGGGAGGTAGAGTCGACTGTTAGTCGACTGCTTTTCGTTCCGACGGCGTAAAATCCCGCGCTACGCGCGCAAGTCGACTAACAGTCGACTCTACCGGTTCCCGCGCCGGTCCCCCACCGGTCCCCGCCATGAGCCCTGTGCTTTCCCGTGGTTCAGTTTCCCAGGGTTCCCCTCCCGCCCCGGCTGCGATACAGTCAGGGGGTGTCCAGCCTGACGACCCCGCATACCCTTTCTTCCGCACGCCGTTGGTGGCGATGGTGGCCCGTTGCCGTCGTCCGCCCCCATAACGCTGTGTCCCGGAAGGAAAGTCGTCTTGAACTCGCACGCTCAGTTTCAGCAGCAGGCCGCTGAAGGCCACACCCACATTCCCGTCGTCCGTGAAGTGCTGTCCGACCTGGACACGCCGCTTTCGGTCTATCTGAAGCTCGCCGACGGCCCCAATACCTACCTGTTTGAATCCGTCGAAGGCGGCGAGCGCTTTGGTCGTTACTCGATCATCGGCCTGCCGGCGCGTCGCGTGTACGCCTTCCATGGCCACACGCTGACTGTGCGCGAAGACGGCCAGGTGGTGGACACCCGCGAGGTGGCCGACCCGTTCGCCGAAGTCGAGGCGCTGCGCAGCGCCCACTCGGTGCCGAAGCTGGAAGGCCTGCCGGGCTTCACCGGTGGCCTGGTCGGCTGGTTCGGCTTCGAGTGCATCGGCTACATCGAACCACGCCTGGCCCCGCCGGCCGGCCGCGATGAGCTGGGCACGCCCGACATCCTGCTGCTGGATTCCAACGAGCTGGCCGTGTTCGACAATCTCAAGGGCCGGCTGTACCTGATCGTGCACGCCGACCCACGGGTCGAGGGCGCCTTCGAGCAGGCCCAGGCACGCCTGGATGCGCTGACTGCCAAGCTGCGCGCGCCCGGCGCCGGTTATCCCGCACCGCTCAACAGCGACGTGCTGGACGAGTCCGACTTCGTCTCCGGCTTCACCCGCGAAGGCTTCGTCGATGCGGTCCAGCGCAGCAAGGAATACATCCGCGCCGGTGACATCTTCCAGGTGGTGCTCAGCCAGCGCCTGAGCGTGCCGTTCAAGGCGCGCCCGGTGGATGTGTACCGCGCGCTGCGTGCACTGAACCCGTCGCCGTACATGTACTTCCTGGATGTCGGCGACCTGCAGGTGGTCGGTTCATCGCCGGAAATCCTGGTACGCCTTCAGGACGGCGAAGTCACCGTGCGCCCGATCGCCGGCACCCGCCCGCGTGGCGCCACGCTCGAGCTGGACCTGGCGCTGGAAGCCGAGCTGCTGGCCGATCCGAAGGAACGCGCCGAGCATCTGATGCTGATTGACCTGGGCCGCAACGATGCCGGCCGCGTCTCCAAGGCAGGTACCGTGGAGGTGGGCGAGCAGTTCGTGATCGAACGCTACAGCCACGTGATGCACATCGTCAGCGAAGTGACCGGGCAGCTGCAGCCGGGCCTGAGCTATGCCGACGTGCTGCGTGCCACCTTCCCGGCCGGCACGGTCAGCGGCGCGCCGAAGATCCGCGCGCTGGAAGTGATCCGCGAGCTGGAACCGATCAAGCGCAATGTCTACGCCGGCAGCATCGGCTACATCGGCTGGCACGGCGATGCCGATACCGCGATCGCGATCCGCACCGCGGTGATCAAGGACGGCCGCCTGTACGTGCAGGCCGGCGCCGGCATCGTCTACGACTCGGACCCGGACAAGGAATGGGATGAGACGATGAACAAGGGCCGCGCGCTGTTCCGCGCCGTCGCCCAGGCCGCCAAGGGCCTGTGATCCTCCCCGTGCCGTGGCCTGCGCCGCGGCACCTTCCGCTGTTCCCATTCAAGACAAGGAGTACCGCATGAAGCTGCTGAGCGCATTGCTGTGGTCGTCACTGCTGGCCACGATGGCCCCGTCTGCGTGGGCGCAGGCCAACACGATTCCCTCGCAGCCGCACCTGCTGGTGAAGGGGCAGGGCAGCCGCACGGTGATGCCGGACCGGTTCGGCCTGCAGTTGAACATCGAAGAGACCGACATGGACGCCGACGCCGCGCGCCGCCGCGTGCAGGACAACGTTGCCCGCGTGCTGGCACTGTTCAAGCAGCACAAGGCGGTGGACGGCAGCGTGCGTGCGGACAACCTGCGGATCGGCCCGGCCACGCGCTATGAGCAGAACCGGCAGGTCTTCATCGGTACCCGCGTATCGCGCCAGCTGCGTGCCAGCTTCGCCAGCGTGAAGGCGATGCAGGATGTGCTGGGGGCGTTGAAGGCCAACGAGAACGTACAGGTGAGCAGCCTAGCGCCGACCTATTCGGGCGAAGTGGCGCTGCGCCGCGAACTCAAGGGCGAGGCAGCGGCCCAGACCCGCGAGTCCGCGCAGGGCCTGGCCAAGGCCTATGGAACAAGAGTGCGTGGCCTGTACAGCATCTCCGATGTGGCGCCGGACTTCGCCTACGGCATCCGGGCCGGGCAATGGCCCCAGCAGGGCGAGGACGGCGGGGACCTCGACAGGATCTCGGTGACCGGCAGCTACGCGCCCGCCTCCGCGCCCGCGCCCGCTGAGCCCGAATCCATTGAAGCCGGCCCCATCACCTACACCGAAAACGTGTACGCCATTTTCCTGATAAGCGACGGAACCTGACCATGTTGTGGATGATCGACAACTACGACAGCTTCACCTACAACCTCGTGCAGTACCTGCAGACGCTGGGCGCCGAAGTGAAGGTGGTGCGCAACGATGTGATGAGCGTGGACGAGATCGCCGCGCAGAAGCCCGAGCGCATCGTCATTTCGCCCGGCCCGTGCACCCCCAACGAAGCGGGCGTTTCGCTGGAGCTGATCGAACGCCTGGGCCCGACCACGCCGATCCTCGGCGTGTGCCTGGGCCACCAGGGCATCGGCCAGGTCTACGGCGGCACCGTCATCCGCGCCGGCAACATCATGCACGGCAAGACCTCGCCGATCCGCCATGAAGGCAAGGGCGTGTTCGCCGGCCTGCCGGACCGCTACCAGGCCACCCGCTACCACTCGCTGGTGGTGGACAAGAACAGTCTGCCCGACTGCCTGGAAGTGACCGCCTGGACCGAGAACGAGGACGGCTCGATCGAAGAGATCATGGGCCTGCGCCACCGCCAGTTCCCGGTGGAAGGCGTCCAGTTCCATCCCGAATCCATCCTCACCGAACACGGCCACGCGCTGCTGCGCAATTTCCTCCAGCGCCCGGCGGCCTGATCCAAGGAGCATACCCATGAGCTTCTCCCCCCAGGAAGCCCTGCATCGCACCATCGAGCACCGCGAAATCTTCTTCGACGAAATGGTCGACCTGATGCGGCAGATCATGCGCGGCGATGTGTCTCCGATGATGACCGCCGCGATCCTCACCGGCCTGCGCGTGAAGAAGGAGACCGTGGACGAAATCGCCGCGGCGGCCACCGTGATGCGTGAATTCGCCCGGCCAGTGCCGGTGGCCGATACCTCCAACCTGGTTGATATCGTCGGTACCGGTGGCGATGGCTCGCACACCTTCAACATCTCCACCTGCTCGATGTTCGTCGCGGCCGCCGCCGGCGCGCGCGTGGCCAAGCATGGCAATCGCAGCGTGTCGTCCAAGTCCGGCAGTGCCGATGCGCTGGAAGCGCTGGGCGCGGTGATCGAACTGCAGCCGGATCAGGTGGCCGCGGCCATCGAGCGGACCGGCATCGGCTTCATGTTCGCGCCGATCCATCATCCGTCGATGAAGGTGGTCGCGCCGGTACGCCGCGAGATGGGCGTGCGCACCATCTTCAACATCCTCGGCCCGCTGACCAATCCGGCCAGCGCGCCGTCTGTGCTGATGGGCGTGTTCCATCCCGATCTGGTGGGCATCCAGGCCCGCGTGCTGCGCGAACTGGGCACCGAGCGCGCGATGGTGGTCTGGGGCCGCGACAACATGGACGAGATCTCGCTGGGGGCGGGCACCCTGGTGGGCGAGCTGCGCGACGGCAAGGTCCGCGAGTACGAGATCCACCCGGAAGACTTCGGCATCGCCATGTCGGCCAGCCGCAACCTGCGCGTGGACGGCCCGGAACAGTCCATCCAGATGCTGCGCGCGGTGCTGGACAACGAGCCGGGCCCGGCGCTGGACATCGTGGCGCTCAATGCCGGTGCCGCCCTGTACGTTGCCGGCGTGGCCAGCGATATCGGCGATGGCCTGGCCCGTGCCCGTGCCGCCATCGCCAATGGCAGCGCCCGCCAGCGCCTGCAGCAGTATGTGGAAACCACCCGCGCGCTGGTTGCCTGAGCGCGCGGTTCAGCCTGACCCCGTCGATGGCCCGATAATGGCCGTCCTCACCGCCCCCGCACCGACCCGAAGACGATGAGCGACATCCTGCAGACGATCCTGGCCCGCAAGGCCGAAGAAGTGGCCCAGCGCCGCGCCCAGCGCCCGCTCGAGGAGCTTCAGGCCGCCGCGGCCAGCGCCCCGCCGGTACGCGGCTTCGTGCGCGCGCTGCAGGCGGCGGTGGCCAATGGCGACCCGGCGGTGATCGCCGAGGTGAAGAAGGCCAGCCCGTCCAAGGGTGTGATCCGCCCGGACTTCCGCCCGGCCGACATCGCCGTCAGCTACGAATTCGGCGGTGCCAGCTGCCTGTCGGTGCTGACCGACGTGGACTTCTTCCAGGGTGCCGACGCCTACCTGCAGCAGGCCCGCGAGGCCTGCACGCTGCCGGTGCTGCGCAAGGACTTCGTGATCGACGCCTACCAGGTGTACGAAGCGCGCGTGCTGGGCGCCGACTGCATCCTGCTGATCGTGGCCGCGCTGGACGACACCCAGCTGGCCACCTTGTCCGAACTGGCGCTGTCGCTGGGCATGGACGTGCTGGTGGAAGTGCACGACATCGACGAACTGGAGCGTGCGCTGCAGGTGCCGGCACCGATGATCGGCATCAACAACCGCAACCTGCGCACCTTCGAGGTGTCGCTGCAGACCACGCTGGACATGCAGCAGGCCGTGCCGCGCGACCGCCTGCTGGTCACCGAGAGTGGCATCCTGGGGCCGCAGGACGTGGCGCTGATGCGTGATGCCGGCATCCACGCGTTCCTGGTGGGCGAGGCCTTCATGCGCGTGGAAGAGCCGGGCGAGGGCCTGCGTCAGCTATTCTTCGCGGCATGAAAACGCACTATCCGACGCCGCGCGAGGATGCGCCGCTGGTGGTCTTCGACTTCGACCACACCCTCTACGACGGCGATTCGGGCACCCATCTGTTCGCCTCGCTGATCAGGCGCAACCCGTTGCGCATGCTGGCGGCGCTGCTGGTCACGCCGATCGCCGGGCCGATGGTGGCGCTGCTGCCGACCCGTCGTGCCGGCATTTCGGTCTACGTGTGGATCGGCAGTTTCGGCCTGCACCGTGCGCGCGATTTCAACAAGGTGATCGACGCCTATGTGCTGCGCAACGAGGCGCAGATGCGCGCCAAGCTGCTGCCGCAGGCGCTGGAGGTGTTCGCCGCGCACCGGGCCAAGGGCGACCGCGTGGTGGTTGCCACAGGTGCGCCGCCGGAGCTTGCACGCGCGATCCTGGCCTTCGTGGCCCATCAGGATGTGCCGGTGATCGGTACCGAGGTCGGCCCACGGCTGGGCGGCGTCGGTCCAACCCGTCACTGCCACAACGAAGAGAAGATGCGCATGCTGCGCGAGCGCGGCTACGGCGATATTGATATCGCTTACTCCGACAGCACCGCCGACCTGCCGCTGCTGCTGGCGGCCAAGGCACCGGTGGTGGTGAACCCGAAGCCGGGCCGGGTGGCGTTCTTCCGCCGCGTGCTGCCCGCCGGCACCCGCATCCTCAACTGGGGCTGCGCTGACCGCGGCGGTGACAAGGCGTAGCCCGGGGTCAGATCCGCGTAGGGCCTCCGACCCCATCGCACGATGACGGATCTGCCGGCCAGCGGCCGGCACTACCCTTCTCCGTCGCGGTTGTGCCGGCGCTTCTCCGTCCGGTAGTGCCGGCCGCTGGCCGGCAAGCGCTCAGCGCCCCAGGTGCCCGTACACCGCGTGGCCGATCTGGAACAGGCTGATGCCCAGCACCAGCACGCCCACGGCCACCAGCACCCAGCGCTCCTTCACCCGCTTGACCAGGATCGCCGCCACCGGCGCGGCCATCATGCCGCCGATCAGCAGGCCGGCGACGATCTGCAGGTGCTGCACGCCCATCGACAACAGGAAGGTCGCTGACACCGTCAACGTGACCACGAACTCGGCTGCGTTGACTGTTCCGATGGTGGTGCGCGCCTGGCCGCCGCGGGCGAGCAGGGTGGACGTGGCGATGGGCCCCCAGCCACCGCCGCCGCTGGCGTCGAGCAGGCCGGCGAAGAAGCCCAGCACCGGCACCCGGCGGATCTCGCCCTTGGGCATCCAGCGCCCAGCGGCGCGGGCCAGGATGATGATCGCCAGCACCAGCAGGTACAGGTAGATCAGTGGCCGGATGATCTCGCCCGGGAGCTGCGTGAGCACGTACGCGCCCAGGGCGCCGCCCACTGCGCCGGGCAGGGCCAGGCGCAGGAACAGGCGTTTATCGACATTTCCGGCTGCGAGGTGCGACACCCCCGAGGCGCCCGTGGTGAACACTTCAGCGGTGTGGATGCTGGCGCTGACCTGCGCCGGCGGCAGGCCCATGCTCAGCATCACCGACGAGGACACCAGGCCGAACGCCATGCCCAGCGCGCCGTCGACCAGCTGTGCGCCCAGGCCGATGAGGATGAACCACCAGAATTCGCTGCTCAGCTCCATGCACCGAGCCTAGCGCGCCAGGGAGTGCGGACCAAGGTCCGCACCCACCGGGTGCTCAACGGTCAACGGGTGCCGTACAGCACCACGGTCTTGCCGCGGGCATGCAGCAGGCCGTCGGTCTGCAGTTTCTTCAGCACGCGGCCGGCCATCTCGCGCGAGCAGCCGACCAGGCGCGCCAGCTCCTGCCGCGATACACGCAGCTGGCTGCCTTGCGGATGGCTCATCGCCTCCGGTTCCTGCGCCAGGTCGTGCAGGGTGCGCACGATCCGGTCGGTCACGTCCAGGAACGCCAGGCGGCTGGCCTTGCGGCTGGTGTCGAGCAGGCGCTTGGAAATCTGCTGGCCCAGCGCATACAGCAGGCGCGGGGCATCGGCCGACAGCGGGCCGAGGAACAGCTGATGCAGGCGCTCGTAGCTGATTTCGGCCAGCTCGCAGGCGGTACGGGTCCGCAGGATCACCTCGCGGCGGTCCGATTCGACGAACAGGCCCATCTCGCCGACGAATTCGCCGGCACCAAAGTAGCCCAGCACCAGCTCGCGATCGTCATCTTCCTCGGCCATGATCGAAACCGAGCCGCTGATGACGTAATACAGGGTTCCCGCCGGGTCCCCGGGCCGGAAGACGTCGGTACGGGTGGGGTATCGCCGCCTGTGGCTGTGCGCCAGGAAACGATCGATTGTGGCGATATCCAGGGCCAGTGGACTGCTAGCTAGGCGCACGGTTGACACGATAGGAGCGCTCCCTCTGCGCATGAACGGATTCACGGGGTCGATAGCGGAGCTTAACCAGCGCAATTGTTAAGGGCAAACAGTGTGCCAGATGTGAGCGCTCTTCACGTTCCCCCCGGGGGCAGTTTGCCCCATAATTCCCCCTTTCCCTTCTTACACAGGAATCGACCGCCGTGGTCAAGCCGTTGCCTCGCCTGAGGCTGCAGGGTTTCAACAACCTCACCAAGGCGCTGAGCTTCAACATCTATGACGTGTGTTACGCGCGCACCGAAGAGGAGCGTCAGCGTTACATTGAATACATCGATGAAGAGTACAACGCCGACAGGCTGACTCAGATCTTGACCGATGTCGCCGAGATCATCGGCGCCAACATCCTGAACGTGGCCCGCCAGGACTACGACCCGCAGGGTGCCTCGGTGACCATCCTGATCTCCGAAGAACCGGTGATCGACAAGAAGCTGGCCGGCAAGGAGCTGATCTCCGACGCCGTGGTCGCGCACATGGACAAGAGCCACATCACGGTCCATACCTACCCGGAGACCCATCCGCAGGAAGGTATCGCGACGTTCCGCGCGGACATCGACGTGGCCACCTGTGGCGTCATTTCCCCGCTGAAGGCCCTGAACTACCTGATCGAGAGCCTGGAATCGGACATCGTGATCATGGACTACCGCGTCCGTGGCTTCACCCGTGATGTGAAGGGCAAGAAGCACTTCATCGACCACAAGATCAACTCGATCCAGAACTTCCTGGCCAAGAACATCAAGTCGCGTTACGAGATGTTCGACGTCAACGTCTACCAGGAAAACATCTTCCACACGAAGATGCACCTGAAGGACTTCGACCTGGACCAGTACCTGTTCGAGGAAAAGGCCAGGAACCTGTCGTTCAAGGAGCGCATGAAGATCGAGGCGCTGCTCAAGCGCGAGATCGAAGAGTTGTTCCACGGCCGGAACCTGTCCGAGTAAGCCCCATGTGCGATGCCCGCAGGCATCGCCACCCAGGCGGGACGACCCGCCCCGTGGAACTGGCGTCGCACGCGCGATTGGCTCCATGGTGATGTACCGACCCACGGCCCGGTGTGAAAACACCGGGCCGTTTCGTTTTTTCCCCAAAAGGTAAGGAGCCCCCACCCATGCCCTGGATCTACCTGCTGCTGGCCGGCCTGTTCGAGATCGGTTTCGCCCTCGGAATGAAGTACTCCGAAGGCTTCAGCAAACCCCTGCCCACCGTTGCCACGGTGGTGTCCGCCCTGATCAGCCTGTACCTGATGAGCCAGGCGATGAAGAGCATCCCGGTCGGCACGGCCTATGCGATCTGGACCGGCATCGGTGCCATGGGCGTGGCGGTGCTGGGCATCTACCTGTTCAACGACAGCGCATCGCCGGCCCGCCTGGCCTGCGTGGGCCTGATCGTAGCCGGCGTGATCGGCCTGAAGCTGGTCTCGCCCAACTGATTGATGGCCCGACCAACGGTCGGGCCCCACCGTCGGCCCCCCGCACCTCCTGGTAGGCCCGCACCGTTGGTGCGGGCGACCCTTCAAATGCGGTAGGCGATGGTCTTCATCACCCTGGAGGCCAGTGCCATCGCGCCCGGAATCGGGAACGGAAGGCGGCGTGCGCCGGCCTGCTCGGCGTGCTCGGCATGGCGGGCCTCGTCCTCCTTCATCACCTGGATGACCGCGCGGCTGCGCAGGTCGCCGGGCGGCAGGTCGACCAGATGCTCGTCCAGGTGGGCCTCCACCTGGCGCTCGGTCTCGACCACGAAGCCGAGGTTCCAGCCGTCACCGCGCAGCCCGGCCAGCGTACCGATGGTATAGCTGCCGGCGTACCACAGCGGGTTGAACAGGCTGGGACGGCTGTCCAGTTCGGCCAGCCGGGTGGCACACCAGGCCAGATGGTCGGTCTCTTCCTGGGCCGCTTCCAGCAGGTGTTCACGCGTGGCCGGGTCGCGGGCCACGGCGGCCTGGCCGAAATACAGGCCCTGCGCACAGACTTCGCCGACGTGGTTGATCCGCATCAGGCCGGCGGCATGGCGGCGCTCGGCGCTGCCCATGCCGGGCTCGTCGGTCTCCGCAGCCGGGTAGGGGCGGGCCGCCGGTGGGTTGCCGAACACCGTGTCCAGGGCGCGCTGCGCCTCGGTCAGCAGGTGGTCCAGCGGGGTGGTCTGGCGGAGCACGGTCATGGCAGTACGCGGTGGGGCGGAAGTTCCCCCCGATTCTCGCCCGGCCCTGCGTCCGTGCCAACCCGGCCTGACGGTCCACTTGCAAGTGGCTGGCAAGGCCAGTACAATCCCGCCTCTTGCGCTTCACCTTTTCACAACGCGTGGCAGAGTTCCGGCGAGCCTTTCGCCGCAATGAGCCCGACCTAACCTAGAGTTCTTCATGAGCACTTTCACTGCCAAGAACGAGACCGTCCAGCGCGACTGGTACCTCGTCGACGCCGAGGGCAAGACCCTGGGCCGTCTCGCCACCGAGCTGGCCCGCCGTCTGCGTGGCAAGCACAAGCCGGTCTACACCCCGCACGTTGATACCGGCGACTACCTGGTCGTCATCAATGCAGAAAAGATTGCCGTCACCGGCAAGAAGCTGCAGGACAAGATGTATCACCGTTTCACCGGTTACATCGGCAACCTGAAGACCGAGTCCCTGGCCCAGGCGCTGGAGCGCCACCCGGAGCGCGTGATCGAGATCGCCGTCAAGGGCATGCTGCCGAAGGGCCCGCTGGGTCGCCAGATGTACCGCAAGCTCAAGGTCTACGCCGGCACTGAGCATCCGCACGCCGCACAGCAGCCGCAGGTTCTGGATATCTAATCATGGCTATCACTCAAAACTACGGCACTGGCCGCCGCAAGTCCTCCACCGCTCGCGTGTTCCTGCGCAAGGGTTCGGGCAACATCACCGTCAATGGTCGTCCGCTGGACGAGTTCTTCGGTCGTGAGACCGCGCGCATGATCGTGCGCCAGCCGCTCGAGCTGACCAAGAACACCGAAAGCTTCGACATCCTGGTCACCGCCGCTGGCGGCGGCACCACCGGCCAGGCCGGTGCGATCCGTCTGGGTATCGCTCGTGCGCTGGTCGAGTACGACGAAAGCCTGAAGTCCGAGCTGCGCAAGGCTGGCTTCATGACCCGCGACGCCCGCGAAGTCGAGCGTAAGAAGGTCGGTCTGCACAAGGCCCGCCGCGCCACCCAGTTCTCCAAGCGCTGATCTGCTGCGCCTGGTTGGGCTCCTTCGGGGGCCCGCTGGATGGAAAAGCAAAAGCCCGGCTTCGGCCGGGCTTTTGTCGTTTTGGAGTCAGGCATTTCGTGGTTGCCGGCCAGCGGCCGGCACTACCCGTCTTTTTGCATGTCCGACCCCGGGCCTCTCTCTGGAGAAGAGCCCCCTTGTTGTTCAAGGGGTGCGCCGACAGGCGCGGGGATAAGGTGGAATGCGTTACCAAATTAAAAGCAAAAGGCCAGATCTTTCGATCTGGCCTTTTGCTTTTAATTTGGCTGCCCCGGATGGATTCGAACCACCGAATGCCTGAGTCAGAGTCAGGTGCCTTACCGCTTGGCGACGGGGCAAAACGTACAACGATTTTCTCACTTATCACGCTGAAAAACAACTTCATTTTCAGTGTGGTGGCTATGGGTGGACTCGAACCACCGACCCCAGCATTATGAGTGCTGTGCTCTAACCGGCTGAGCTACATAGCCTTGGTGAGCCCGCTATTCTGCGGATGTGTACCGTCCCTGTCAACACTTTTGTGCCGTGCTTGTGGGCCGACAGAGGGCGTGGGATAGTCCCGGGCAGTAGATTTTCTTAGGAGTCCGCATCGTGATCGATCCGGACGGCTATCGACCGAACGTCGGCATTGTGCTGATGCGGCAGGACGGCCAGGTGTTCTGGGCACGACGCGTGCGCCGGGATGGTTGGCAGTTTCCGCAAGGGGGCATGAACACCGATGAGACGCCCGTCGAGGCCATGTATCGTGAACTGCAGGAAGAAACCGGCCTGCTGCCTGAGCATGTGGAAGTGCTCGGGGCCACGCCCGGTTGGCTGCGCTACAAGCTGCCGGCGCGGGCCATCCGCCGCAACGAGCGGCAGGTCTGCATCGGCCAGAAGCAGGTCTGGTTCCTGCTGCGCCTGACCGGCGACGAATCCCATGTGAAGCTGGACCACACTGACTCGCCCGAGTTCGATCATTGGCGCTGGGTCGATTTCTGGTACCCGGTGGAGCATGTGGTGGTGTTCAAGCGCGGCGTCTATGCGCGCGCACTGCGTCATCTGGCGCCTTTGGCGCGCGGGGTCGCCGGGCAGGGCGTAACCGCCATGCCCAAGAGCGCCGCCGAGGCTTGGATGCCCGGCCACACGGCCGGCCACGACCGCCCGCGCAAGCGCCCGCGGACGCGCGGCTACTGGCCGAAGAAGGCCACGGGTGATGGCCCAGCCAGCTGACGGGCTGAACGGTATCGAGAATGGTTCAGGTCTCTGATTGACAACCATTCTCGTTTCCATTGGAATAGCCACCAGGCCGCTCCTGGCCTGTCAGCCCGGTTCCCGCCTGTGTACGTCTGCATCTGCAACGGAGTCACCGACCACCAGATCCGCGAAGCCGCCAGCCATGGTGTCAACACGGTGGCCGAACTGACCATGCGGACCGGCTGTGGTGCGACCTGCGGTTCCTGCCTGGACATGGCCGCGGACCTCTTGGCCAAGGCGCGTGCGACCCACGATCTGCCGCTGCCGGTATTGGGCCTGGCCCAGGTTGCCTGATCGTTTCTTCGCGGCGCATTGACGCCGCGCTTTCGCATCCTTCACGCGCGGCCGCACAGGCCAATGCGCACGATTCGCGTTCCTTCACGGCCGCAGGCAAGGCGTTAAAGTGCCTGCGTTTTCAGCGTGCAGGAGCATCCCATGAAGGGCGACACCAAGGTCATCGAATTCCTCAACAAGGTCCTCTACAACGAGTTGACCGCGATCAACCAGTACTTCCTGCACGCCAAGATGCTGAAGAACTGGGGCATCAAGGAACTGGCCGAGCACGAGTACAAGGAATCGATCGACGAGATGAAGCATGCCGACATGCTCGCCGACCGCATCCTGTTCCTCGAAGGCCTGCCGAACTTCCAGGCGCTGGGCAAGCTGCGCATCGGCGAGAACCCGACCGAGATCCTGCAGTGCGACCTGTCGCTGGAGCGCGACGGCGTGGTCACCCTGCGCGAGGCCGTCGCCTATGCCGATTCGGTCGGCGACTATGTCAGCCGCCAGCTGTTCGTGAAGATTCTCGATTCGGAAGAAGAACACATCGACTGGCTGGAAACCCAGCTCGACCTGATCGAGCGCATCGGCGAGCCCAAGTACCTGCTGAGCAAGCTGGAAGAGTGAGTCAGCTGTCCTGGCCGGCACGATGCTGCGCCAGGTAGCCCGTCAGCGCCACACGTGCCCGGGCGAATTCGGCAACCAGCAGCGCGACCGCCACCGCGGGGCGCTGCAGGCTGCCACCACGGGCCTCGCGTTCGATGCGCTGCGCGACCGCCGACAGCGACAGGGCTCCCACGTTCGCACTCGACGATTTCAGGCTGTGCGCGACCGCCTGCAGGCGGGGCTCGTCGCCGCTCTGCGCGGCCTGCTGCAGCTGCTGCACCATCGCTGGCGCATCGTCAAGAAAGACCGACACGATCTGGATGGCGGCGTCGCCGATCACCGCGTGCAGTTCGTCCAGCACATCGCGGTCGAGTACCGGTTGTGGCTTGGAGCCCACTCGGCTGTCATCGTCCTGCAGAGCCGAGCCATGCTCGGCTGATGGAGCCCCACTGCTGTTGGCCGTCAGCCGAGCCATGCTCGGCTCTGCAGAAGGCCGTGCAGGTGATGCGGCTTTACCGCCACCCCAGCGCTTCAACAGCGCATGCAGCGTGGCGCGGGCGATCGGCTTGGACAGGTAATCGTCCATGCCAGCCTGCAGGCATCGCTCGCGGTCGCCGGCCATGGCATTGGCGGTCATCGCGATGATCGGCAGGCGCGCTCGCCCGGTTTCCGCTTCTTCCGCACGCCAGTGGCGCGTGGCGGCGTAGCCGTCCAGCACCGGCATCTGGCAATCCATCAGCACGATGTCCACGCCGCCTTCGCGAAGAGCGGCCAATGCCTGCTCGCCATCGACGGCGTTGCGCACCTCGCACTGGAATACGCGCAGCAGCTGCTCGGCCACCATCCGGTTGACCGTATTGTCTTCCACCAGCAGCACGCGCAGGTGCAGTGGCGGCAGCACCGGCGCGGGTACCCCATCTCCGGCACTGGAAAGCAGGGCGGCAGGACGGGCAGGCGTGACAGGTGCGGCCAGGAGTGCATGCAGTGCGGCATCGTCGAAGTGCGTGGGCAGCTGGCGCTGGCGCGGTCGTTGCGCTGGTGCGTCATCCTGCAGCCAGAGCACCTGCAGTGCGTCGTCGTCACCGCGCTCGGCCAGTGCCTGCTGCAGCATCGCCTCGCCGCTGCGCCGCGCGCGTGCATCGACCAGCAGCCACGCCGGTGCCGGTTGCCCGGGTTGCGGCGCGGTGCGCAGCTGTTCGACCACGGCGTCCAGCTGGCTCAGCATCTGCACCTGCAGCCCATGGTGGGCGGCGATGCGCTCGATGCGTTTCTGCAGCATTGCATCGGCACTGAACAGCAGCAGCGCTGTCGGCGCGCGGGCCATCGCCGGCAGGTCGCCGGGCACCTTCAGCAGCGGAATCTCGAACCAGAACGTAGCACCCTGGCCGGGCGTGGACTGCACGCCGATCTGCCCGTGCATCAGGTCGATGATGCGCCTGCAGATGGCCAGGCCCAGGCCGGTGCCGCCGTAGATGCGCGTGGTCGAGGCATCGGCCTGGCTGAAGGACTGGAACAGGCGTGCCTGCAGTGCCTCATCGATGCCGATGCCGGTGTCGATGATCTCGAAGCGCAGCTGGTGCTGGGCCGCGCCTTCGCCCAGCCGCTGCACGCGCAGCTGTACCTGGCCGCGCGCGGTGAACTTGATGGCATTGGCCAGAAGATTGCTCAGCACCTGGCGCAGGCGTACCGGGTCGCCGCGCACCGGCAGGCGCACCGACGGGTCAAGCTGCAGGGTCAGGGACAGGCCCTTGGCGTCGGCGGCGCGCTGCATCAGCTGCACCACGCCATCCAGCAGATCGCGCAGGTTGAAGCTGGTGATTTCCAGTTCCAGCGCCTGTGCTTCCAGCCGTGAGTAGTCGAGGATGTCATCGACGATGCGCAGCAGCTGCTGTGAACTGGCCGAAGCGGTGGCCAGCATCTGCCGCTGGTCCTCGCCCAGCGGCCCGTGCGCGATCAGCTCCAGCATCGGCAGGATGCCGTTGAGCGGGGTGCGGATCTCGTGGCTCATGGTGGCCAGGAACTCGCCCTTGGCCAGCACCGCTGCTTCGGCGGCCTGCTTGGCCTGCAGCAGCTGCTGTTCCAGCTGGCCCTGGCGTTCGGTGGTACGGCGCAGCTGGTCGCGTTCGGCGGCGAGCGCATCGTGTGCGCGTTGCAGCCGGGCCAGTGCACGGCTGCGTGCGCGCAGGCGCAGGCCCAACAGCAGCGCCACGGCGGCCGCGGCAAGGGCAACCAGCAGCACGCCCCACAGCGGCACGTCAGAGCACCGCGTTGTGGAAGTCGAAGTTCAGGTCGCTGCCGGCCGACTGCACCATGTTGCCCTGGATGTAATCGACGCCGCCGACCCACATCGCCGCGGCGGCCTGTGGGTCCTCGATCTGCTGCCCGATGATCTGCAGCCCGGCCGCATGTGCCTGTTCGATCGCCTTGCGCAGTTCCTCGCGCGTGGCCGGGTTGGCATGGCTGCTGGAGAAGCGCGCGGCCATGCGCACGAACGACAGCGGCAGCTGGGTCAGCAGGGCGTCGGCTTCGCCGCTGGGCTCGAACTGGCTCAGGCAGAAGCGCACCCCGGCGCCGGCCATGCGCTGGCAGAACTGTTGCAGCGGCACGGTGTGGATCAGTGCGTCGGGGAGGCGCACGTCGATCACCAGCGCACTGCCCGGCAGGTCACGCTGCTGCAGCGATTCCAGCAGCCAGTCGGCGAAGGCGTCGCGCTGCAGGGTGCGCAGCGACTGCGAGACGAACAGGTTCAGCGGCGGCGTGGCGTGCCGGTAGAGATCCAGCAGGCCCAGCGCGTGGTCCATCACCTGCTGGTCGAGGTCGGCGATACGGCCTGCCGCTTCGGCGGCCGGAATAACCTGGCCAGCCGCCAGCACCGTGCCATCGGCCTGGCGCAGGCGCAGCAGCAGCTGGTACTGCGCGGTGTTGCCACCGGCGACGGCGACGATCGGCTGATAGGCCAGCTCCAGCTGGCCTTCCAGCAGTGCCAGGTGCTCCTGTTCGGTGACGGCGTGGCGGTGCACATGGCCCGCCACACCGGCGCTGAGCAGGCGTGCCTGCAGGGTGGTGCGCTCGATCGCTTCCAGTGCAGCGTTGGCATCGTCGAAGCCCGGCGACAGCGGCGCATAACCCACCACGCCGCGCAGGTGCACCGATTCGTCGTCGCGGATCACGAAGGCACGCGCCGACAGCTGCTCGCGCAGGGAAGCGGCGATGCCTTCCAGGGCATCTTCGTCGGCGTTGCGGGCCAGCAGCAGGAAACTGTTGTCGTTCAGGCGTGCCAGCAGGTGTGGATGGCCGGCCTCGGCCAGGCGCTGCCCGGCCTGTACCATCAGGCGCTCGAAGGCGGCATAACCATAGCGTTCGCGCAGCCCCAGCGCGCTGGCCACTTCGATGAAGAACACACCGCCCCGGTCGCGGTGGGCGAGTGCGGTGTTGAGCTGCTGCAGCACGTGATGGCGCGTCGGCAGGCCGGTTTCCGGATTGCTGGTGGCCGGTACGCCGCTGGCACCGGGCAGGGTCGCGGCCTGCGCACGTGCGCGGCGGATGCGGTTGGCCACGGCGGCGATCAGGTGGCGCGGGCGGATCGGCTTGCTCAGGTAATCGTCGGCGCCGCTGTCGAGCACTTCGAACTGGCGCTCTGGATCCGGATCGCCGCTGAGGAACACGATCGGCAGCAGCTGCAGGCCGGGCTGCTGGCGGATCAGTGCGGTCAGCCGCATGCCATCCAGTCCGGGCAGGTGCAGATCCATCAGGATCAGGTCGGGACGGTGTTCCTTGATCGCCTGCAGCGCGCCGTCGGCGTCGCTGTGCACGATTGCCTGCATGCCGGCGCCGTGCAGCACGCTCTGCGCGAACAGGGCCTGGGCGCGGTCGTCCTCGACGATCAGCACGCGGTAGGGCGAATCGGAGGCCAACGGCGCCTGGTCGTTGTTGCCAGCCTCGGCCAGGAAGGCCGGGCCCGGCAGAGGCGGTGGCGCGCTGCCGATCGATGCGGGCATGTCGCAGCTGGCCAGCGGCGGAACCACTGCGGGTACTGCGGCGACCGCGCTCGCCGGCTCCGCGGCCCAGCGTTGCCAATGATCGGCCGGAGGGGATTCAGCGCGTCCCGGGCGGGCGCCCGCGGGGGATTCGTTTGCGGCCATCGGTGCTCCTGGTGTTCGCGTCCATTATGCGACAAGCCCGAGGTTCAACCGGTACCCGGCTGGCGCGGACCGTCCGGCGACGCACTGCGTGCCAGCCAGCGCACGCCCTTCCACAAGGTGCGCCAGACCAGCCACACCAGCAGCGCGCCCGCCAGGCTGCAGGCCAGCACCACGATCAGCGCGATCCACGGGTGCGCCAGGGCCAGGGCCAGGCCCCCGACCACCACGGTGTCCTCGGCGGCGGAGGCCACCCAGTTGCTGGCAGGCTCGGGCGAGGTATTGAGCAGGGCACGGGTGCCGGCTTTCAGTCCATGGCTGGCCAGCGCGACACCGGCACCGGCAGCAAGTGCGCCGGTACCCAGCTGCCCATCCGGCGACAGCGTGGCTGCGGCAAGGAAGGCACCTGCGGGTACACGTGCCAGGGTCTGCACCAGATCCCACGCCGAGTCCACGCCGGGAATCTTGTCGGCGAAGAATTCGGTCACCGCCAGCGCCGCCGAAGTGCCCAGCACCCACCACGATTCAGTAGCCTGCAGGGCCGGTGGCAGGTCGACCCAGCCGAGCAGGCCGGCCAGGCCGACACCGAACACGGTGAGGTAGACGCGGATGCCGGCCAGCCAGGCCAGCAGGATGCCGATCACGAACAGGTGGGCTTCGGTCATGGCGATGCTCCGGCGACGGAACTGTGCAGGGGACCACACTATCGACGATGGCATGCCTGAACGCCACAGACCGTGGCTCGCTGCTGCGCAGGAAACCCACCCGTCCTGTCATACACTAGCCCGTCGTTTGCCACAGGGGCCGTACCGGTGTCGCCCTTGCGATACCCCGGAAACCACCCATGACCAACCGTCCTCCCATGCGCGTGCAGGTCCGCCTGCCCGGCGCGCCGCAACCGCCTGCCGACCGTCGCCGCCTGCTGGTGATCGGCGGCATCTGGCTGCTCAGCCTGGTGCTGGCCGTGCTCGGTGGCTGCTGGATGGCCACCCCGCGCGATGCCCAGGGCCAGCGCCTGCAGGCCGCCGAGAAGCGTGCCGAGACGCTGCAGGCGCAGCTGACCGAACTGCGCCAGAAGCAGGCCACGCTGGAAGCCTCCGACCGCATCAGCCGCGCTGCCAACACCGAGGTGCAGTCCTCGCTGGCCGAGCGCGATGAGGAAATCGCCGGCCTGCGTGCCGACGTTGCCTTCTATGAGCGCCTGGTGGGTTCGACCAGCCAGCGCAAGGGCCTGAACACCCATTCGATCGAGTTCAGCCCGGAAGCGGCCGGCACCTGGCAGTACACCGCCGTGCTGACCCAGAACCTCAACCGCGGCGCCATCAGCCAGGGGCAGATGCGCTTCACCGTGGAAGGCGTCAGGAACGGCAAGCTGGCCACGATCAGCTGGGATGATCTGCACCAGCGCAGCAAGGTACCGGGACAGGATTACTCGTTCCGGTACTTCCAGCAGCTCACCGGCAGCGTGATGCTGCCGGCTGACTTCACCCCGCAACGCGTGCGGGTGACATTGGGGAGTGGTACGGGGGGTACCACCCAGGTATTCGACTGGAAACAGGCCGGTGCGCCGGCCGCCAAAGGGGAGTAGGCAGATGTTCGGAAGCAGCAAATCCAACCGTGAAGGCCAGCTGGTGGTGGATGCCCTGATCGGCAACCAGGTGGTGATCCGCGGTGATGTGGAATTCAGTGGTGGCCTGTACGTGGAAGGCCGCATCCATGGCAAGGTGATCGCCGCCGAAGGCGCCAGTGGCGCGACCCTGACGGTCGCCGAGCATGGCGTGATCGAGGGCGAGATCCGCGCGCAGGTGGTGGTCATCAGCGGCCGCCTGGACGGCGATGTACACGCCACCGAGAAGGTCGAACTGACCCCGAGCGCACGGGTCAATGGCAACGTCCATTACCAGGTGGTGGAGATGAATGCGGGCGCCCAGCTGAACGGCCGCCTGATCCATGCCAGCGCCCCGATGGCGGCCCTGCCGGCGCCGGAAGGCGATGAGGCCAATGGCGGCAAGGGCGACACTGCTGCACGCCGCAAGCTGGCCGAGGCGATGGCTTGAAAGCCATCCCCGGCACCCCCATGCTGACATCATGAGCACGCTAGTCTCCCTGCCCGGCGCCACTCCGGTTGCCGCGCCCGATTACCAATCGCTGGAGCGCCCGCTGAACTTCACCGAGTCGGCGGCCGCCAAGGTCAAATCCCTTATCCAGGAAGAGGGCAACCCCGACCTGGCCCTGCGTGTGTACATCGAGGGCGGCGGCTGTTCGGGCTTCCAGTACGGGTTCGAGTTCGACGAGAACCGTGCCGAGGATGACCTGGCGGTACAGACCAGCGGGGTGACCCTGCTGGTCGATCCGCTGAGCCTGCAGTACCTGATGGGCGCCGAGGTGGATTACACCGAGAGCCTGACCGGTGCCCAGTTCGTGATCCGCAACCCGAACGCAAAGACCACCTGCGGCTGCGGCAGCAGCTTCAGCATGTAAGAGCCCTGTGGCCAGGATGTGCCAACCACGGTTGGCACCCACCAGAGCGGATCAGTAGATCCACGCCGTGCGTGGATGCTCTGTGCCTCCATGCACACAACAGCAGATTGCGCACAGCGCCGACCTTGCCACCCGCATCGATTGGCGGCACGCTTGCCGGATGCCCAATACTTCTTCGCCGCTTTCCGGTTTCGCCTTCGTTGGCGAACCGCTGGAGCGCGCCGATGCCCTGCGCGACGATGCCGATGCACTGGCGCGCCTGTGGCCGGGCGCGCGCATTCTCGTGCTCGATCAGGACGGCAGCGCCTTTACCGGCGATGACGACCAGCCGCTGGCGCTGGCCGGTGCCGACATCGGGGGGGGGCCCGGCTCCGCGATCTTCCTCGGCCTGCGCGGGGAACAAGCATGGTTCTCGGTTGAAGCCGCCAGCGTCACCGTCACCGCACCACGTCGCCTCGACCTGCGCCAGGCCGCGCTGCTGTGGTCGATGGCCGATGCGACCGCCTTCAGCTATGCCCGCGGCATGTCTTACTGGCACTCGCGCACCCGCTTCTGCGGTGTGTGCGGCGGCGCCGTGGCGTTTGCCCGAGGCGGCTTCGTCGGCCGTTGCGCGCAGTGTTCCACCGAGCACTACCCGCGTGTCGATCCCGCCGTGATCGTCGCCGTGGAGAACCAGGGCCGGCTGCTGCTGGGCCGGCAGTCGAACTGGGCCCCGCGTCGTTACTCGGTGCTGGCCGGCTTCGTCGAACCCGGCGAGACGTTCGAGCAGACCGTGGTGCGTGAAGTGCACGAGGAGAGCAAGGTGCGGGTGACCGCCTGCCAGTACCTCGGTTCGCAGCCGTGGCCGTTCCCCGGCGCGCTGATGATCGGTTTCCGTGCACAGGCGCAGGATGACCTGCCGACTGTGGATGGCGAACTGGAAGACGCGCGCTGGTTCACTGCCGATGAGGTTGGCGCAGCATTGGCACGCGATGTGGACGACGATGGCCAAGGCATCCGCCTGTCGCCGCCGATCTCGATTTCGCGCGGCCTGATCGAACACTGGTACCGCGAGCAGCAGGGCTGAACCGGCCTGCGGCCGGGCCGGTTGTGGCCGCTGTATTGCCGCCACCTGAACACGGCCCGGGTTACAGTCCGGTTCACCGCTGAGGGGCGCCGCTGCGACAGGTAAGGTAACGGCGCCGAGCGTTCCGTTTCGTAGGGAGACCTGCCATGTTCACCACTCTGGCCGCCGTGCTGGTGGCACTGGCCCTGGGCCATGTTGCCCCGGCCGCTGCCGCCTCGCTGCGCCGTTTCGACGGCTTCCGGCGCTGGCTGGGCTGGCTGGACGCGCATGGCGGAAAGGCGTGGCAGGGACCGGCCGGTGTTGCATTGGCGCTGCTGCCGCCGCTGCTGCTGATGGCGCTGCTGGCATGGCTGCTGCGCGGGGTGCTGTTCGGGCTGCCGTCGCTGATGCTGGGCGTGGCGGTGCTGGCCTGGTGCTGGGGGCCGCGTGATCTGGATCGTGATATCGAAGCGATCATCGATGCGGACGACGCCGCAACGCGTCAGGCCGCCGTGCGCAACCTGCAGGCGGCCGGTGGCAGCCTGCGCGAAGACGTGCCGTCGCTGGTCGAGGCCACCGTGCTCAACGCGCTGCGGCGCTGGTTCGCGGTGCTGTTCTGGTTCCTGCTGCTGGGCCCGGCCGGTGCGCTGGGGTACCGGCTGCTGGCGCTGATGGCGGAAAGCCCGATGCGTGCCCGCGTGCCGGTGGAGCCGCTGGCGCTGGCGCAGCGCCTGCTGGGCTGGATCGAGTGGCCGGTGGCGCAGCTGATGGCGTTTTCGATGGCGCTGGTGGGCAACTTCGATACGGCGTGGAAGGCGTGGCGCCAGGCGCATGGCGAGCGGCTGGCCGGCACCATCGGGTTCCTGGGCGCGGTGGCGCGGGCCAGCGTCAACGCCGAGCTGCGCGAAGATGCGCACGATTACACCGAGGCCGGGCTGTTGCCGGTGTGGCAGCGGCTGCCGGACCTGCGTGATGCGATGAGCCTGGTGTGGCGGATGCTGCTGCTGTGGCTGGCGATCCTCGCGTTGCTGGTGATTGCAGGCTGGGTGACGTAGGTGTTCTGGCAGGGCTTGCAGCCCTGCACCTGCAGAGGCGACAGCAACAGCAACAGCAACGGCAGGATTGCTGCGGGTTGGCGGGGTGGGTCGGATGGCGGGGGACGCCGTGAATCCGTCCATGGAGGCTTGGTCGCCGCATCCATGCGGCTCACACCCCCGCCATCCGACCCACCCCGCCTTCGACAGTTTTCCGTGCACTGACGTTCTGTAGAGCCGAGATCCTATGTTCGTGGTCAAGCCTGCTGGAAGCAGGCTTGACCCACTTTCAGCATGGCCGGGTCAAAGTCCCGGCCGCTCTTGAAGACGCCCCAAGCGATCCTGGCCAGCTTTCTGGCCAGGATGTTG